>CAZQWX010000135.1:0-3910 GCA_964597255.1 uncultured Gammaproteobacteria bacterium
GACATAGAGATTGGCGGTTGTAAAATCTTTAGCGGTACGCGGTCGGCCGGAAACTAGATTAAGCCGAACCTGGGGAAATTTTTCCCGGACAATGGTTATGGCTTGCTCTAATACACTGATCCCTTTGACTGGATCTCTTCGGCTGACACACAGAACAGTGAAGTGTTTTGGATCGGGAAGTGATTTTTCCTGGTCAAATTCATTGACATCAACTCCATTACCCACGGTTTGACAGTCAGTAAGTTTGGCCGCCGACAGGCGAAAATCATACGGCCAGACAGAGATAATCAGCCGACTAGTGAACTTAGGAAGACCAATCTGGTTAATGATGCCACCGCCGATCAAATTAGTACCCAGGCCGTGAACGGTGATACCACACATCTTGCCACGCAGTTTAACCAAGGGCAAAAAAAAGTCTGTTGAATAAGTATGGCTGTGGTAAATATCATAGTTTGTGGTCAGAAGAAACTTTATTGTCCAAAAGGCAAAAAGCACCCGATGGCGAAAATTGTAGAAATCAAAGTGTGGATCCATGGTCAATGGGGTGACAACATCAACTTGGCAATGATATTTTTGGCGCAGGATCGCTGACACCTCCCGGATATGGCCCGGGCCACCGCCAAACGGGAAGGGATCGTCAGTAAGCATGCAAATCTTCATAGGATCATAAGGCCAGCACAGGTAACTACTCCAATGATACTTAGCCCGTCAGCTATCTGGCGCAACTTGGTCTCGGTGAATTTTACTTCAATTTGGTGTTGGCCGGCAGGGATAGCAACAATAATCAAACCGGGATAGTGTTGGTTTTGAAATTCAACAGTGGCTGGTTGACCGTCAATAAATGCTTCCCAGCCCGGGAAATAGGTAGTGTTGTCCAAGAGTTCACCAGATGTGGCCATATTGACGGTCACGTGATGAACGGTATCGGTCCTAGAAAGATTGGTGATCGTTCCTAACCCAGAGATAATACTTACCGGAGCAGTTGCCGGTTTGTCCGGATCGCCAGCTGTCCACAGCGTTGTCCCTTCCCCATGTTGATACAGTGAACCAGTGTAGGAAAAATAATCACTATCCGGCAAATTTATTCTCCCGGGAGCAGGTCTAACCATAGTTAGACCAAGGACAATAGCGGCAACCATAACACAGATCGCCAAGTACCTCCGACCATTAAGCCAAAGGCCCCCCAAGGCGGCAGCGGAAAAGGCCGGCAAGGCCAGAAACCGCCAGGGGAATTGGAACGGCGGCAATAGGGAAACATGTTGCCAAAGTGGTTGGGAAATTTGGAGTGTTAGAAAGATACCACCGATGGCGGTGACCAACCACACTGCTGCCTCCTGCCGCCATTTTTTCCTGATCACCAAACTGCTACCGACGATAAGCGCTAGAGCTGATATTAGTCCAATCTGTGGTGCCAGGCCACCTGACTGGTTGATATTGGGCCCAAAACCCCATGGGGCAACGATAAGCCTCGACAGACTAATAAAGTGGGTCTGATACCAATTGGCAAATAAGGACGTATTTAGGTACCGTCGTTCGAACAGCGCCGGCAAAACAAAGAAGGCGGCCAAAATCAGTCCTAGAGCCAAACCGGTTAATCTGGGCAAAATCGCTGCTGGTTTTGTTTGCGACAACAGTGCGTATAGAAAGATTACCGGTGTAAACATCAAGGCCACGCCATTATGAAACAGCAACAGTCCAGCATAAGTTAGTGCCAGAAGGGCAACTGTTCGCCGGGAGGATTGTTTTGCCAGTCGGTCGAGAAAAAAGAAAACCATCGGTAGTATGGCAAAAGCCATGACTTCACCGACTGCCCCACGCACATAGACGTCCAAAAGCAGATAGGGAGATAGACCAAAAAGCAGCGCTCCGGCAGTGGCAGCAAGCTTGTCAACACGGCGAGACAGCCACAGATAGCAGGTGAGACCGGAGGCCAGAAAACTAGAACCGAGAATAAGTTTGGTGGTATCGGTCAAACTTAAGCCCAGAAAGTGTAAAACCACTCCCAGGTAGCCAAAGCCGGGATAGACAAAGATGAACAGCGGTGAGCCGAAACCAAAATTGGTTGTTGACGCCCAACGCGGAATAATCTGGCCGTGAGAGAATATTAAAAAGTACTCTGCGAGCCGTTGAATGTGTGTCAAACCATCATGGGTCGGAAAAATTCCCGTTGCCAACAGTGGCCAAAGCAATAGAAGTGATAATAACAGGACAAGACTAACTTGCCAGAGCTTGTTCATAGACTTTTTCTGTGGCACTTACCATACGTTCCAGGGAATGCTTTTTGGCAAACTTCTTGGCATTGGCGGATAACCTTTTATACAGTTGCTTGTCAGCGACAAGTAGTTTTAGTTTTTCGGCAAGATCGAGCCAGTTGCCGGATGTAAAGAGCAACCCTGCCCCACTGGCGGCGGCGATTTCCCGGTGGACGGGGATGTCGGAATTAACAAATGGCAGGCCGGCAGCCATGGCCTCTAAGGTGACAATACCAAAACCCTCGACTTCGGACGGCAGGCAAAAGATATCCGCCTTGTGATATGTTTTGAGGACTTCCCAATTAGACGGGTTGCCAAGAAACTTGGTTTTTGGTGACAGCTTTTTCCACTCGTCCAACATGGAACCTTCACCAATGACCCAATATTCCAGCCCCAATTTCTCGGCAGCCTTGATTGCCAGATCGTTACGTTTGTAATTAAATAGTCGATTGACAGAAAGTAAGATCATACGCCGGGATAAATGATTTTTAGCCTGTTCTCTGAGAAACCAAGATTAACAAGTTTATTTTTAGTAGTTTTGCTTAGAGCAATTGTCTTATTTGCCCGGAACAGGGCAATACTCACCAGCTCAAAGAGGCCTTCAAGCAAACCAATTATCACCCCAAAATGTCTGACGGTTTGTCGGAAACCAACAACATCCGGAATCCAAAAGACGGTTTTCTCTCTTTTAACTAATCCGACCAACCAAGCAGCAGCGTAAGTCGGGACACTGTTGGCGTCAATGATATCGGCATTAATGTGAATGCCCTGAGTTATTGCGGCCAGAAAAAAGTGAAAGCGATCAAAGAAACTGCCGGTTTGGGTATAGTGATATGCCGACCCAACACGAAAGATAGTAATATTATCCCAATTATCTTCGGACAGTGAGTTTGGCAGCAAAGCAGTCAGAATAGTAATTTTGTGACCTTTCCTGGCGAGAGCCTTAGCCAGGTAAAATGTTCTCGATTCTGCACCGCCAGAGATTTTTCCATCGATATTAATCGGGAGAAACTCCGTAAAGAAGAGGATGTGCATAGTTTGATCGCCTTAATATGTGGTTACTTCTTGTTATCTAGGGCAATTTTGCGAACCAACTCGGTGATTTCGTGGTGCACACCTTCCAAAAGAACATAGAGCCGAAAGACCAGATAGAACAGGATGATAATGGAGGCATAGGTAATCAAATCCACTCCCCGACCGATGCCCAAAATATTGGCAAATCGGGATAGTTCTTCGGGTGCAAAGACGCCAAAAATGGCGAAAGTGAAAACCGCTGACCAAAAGAGAAATTCATTAAAACTGAGTGAGCCACCACGAAACCGCAGAATTACCCGACTCAGGGCGAAGAACAGAAAAATAATAAAGACGATTTGAATAAGTGACATGCTCTTATTTTAGAACAAATTCAGCTAAAAAACCGCAGCATCATCCGAAAGGCAAGTTTAATGGAGGCGAGAATGAGATTTCCCTGGCCGCTGCTGGCCTGGCTGTACTCAGTATAAATTGCGGCAATCGGAATTTCAGCCAGGCGTAGCTTGTGGGCATGGATTTCCTTGAAAAATTCATTGCTGACTTCCATACGATCGGTGCGAATGTCAATTGAGTCGATAGCTTTTTTGTTAAAAGCCCGTAGGCCGGAAAGAGTATCAGTGCACCAG
>CAZQWX010000136.1:0-2483 GCA_964597255.1 uncultured Gammaproteobacteria bacterium
AGTGTTAATCTATGCTTGTGCTCTGATTGCTGAAGTCCCCGACGTTGCGGAAGGCCCCTATAAACTTCTCCACTGGGATTTTCCGTTTTCCAAACTCGCCTACCAAATCCAAAGTGTCAGCCATGATTTCTTGTTCGATTCAAGGATGAAAGCTCCTTGGGGCGTAGTTACTCAATTTGTAGTTGTCGCCCTTGTCTTCCTCTGGGGCATCGGCCATTAATAAAACCGCTTACTATTTCGCCCGTTCGACGTAATCTCCGGTGTCAGTATTCACCACAATTTCTTCGCCCTCTTCGACAAACAATGGAATCTTAACTCGAGCTCCGGTTTCAATCACTGCATCTTTGTACAGATTAGTTACACTGTTACCCTTATATCCCGGCTCGGTATCCGTAACTACAAACTTCATCTTAAGAGGCAACGCCACCGAAATGGGATTGTCGTTATAAAACTTGACGTCAACTTCTGTACCCTCCTTCAAGAATTTCCCGGCTTCACCCACCATGTCGCCACTGACCGAAAACTGCTCATAGCTGGTCGGATCCATGAACACAAAATTCTCGCCGTCTTTATACAGATATTGCGCTCGCTTTTTCTCGAGGATTACATCTGTCACCCGAGCACCATTGATAAATGCCCGCTCAATCGTCGTTCCAGTCAGAAGGTTTCTGATTTTAACCTTGATCGTTGCCGTTCCTCGGCCCATCTTGACATGATCGTATTTCAATACCACCCACGGCCCCTTACCGGTTTGGGCATCATCAAAAACTGTTCCCGCTCGCAGTTGAGTTACTTCTAGCATGCTTTAAGAGTGTTGGGCAGTACTGCTGAAATTAAACTTCGCCAAATGCACATGTGGCACCAAGGCAGATGATCCCTCCGATCCCGAAAGTACCAACTTTTTTCCTATTCCCTGGATGTCCGAAAAAGCTCGGATTATGCTTTCGGTATAGCGCAAATTCTTAACCCGCGCCGTTATTTTACCATGTTCGATCAGGAACGTGCCATCCCGAGTCATGCCGGTCAGAATCAGCTCCTTGGTGTTCACAATTCGGGTATACCAAAATCGTGTCACCAACAGGCCCTTTTTAATCCCCTTAATTGACTGCACCAATTCCCTGTCCCCAGGTTCGATGCGGATATGCATCGGCACCGGCCCCCACGTGTTTGGTGCCAAAAGTGCGTGGCCGGTGTTTTTCTTGTGATATTTATTAGCATGATATGAATCATAGGCAATCCCTTTGGGCCGACCTTTGACAACTATCGGTAACGGCTTCTTTGGAAAACCCTCATAATCAAAACCGGTTGGATAAATCTGACCATGCTGCGGGTCATCGATCAAAGTTAATTTCTCGTCAAACAGCTTTTTCCCCATCTTGCCTTCAAAATAGCTCGATTTCTCATGGAAACTTCGGCCGTTCGGTCCAAACCAAGCCACATAATCCAGCAGTTCTGCCACTGCCGCCGGTTCTAAGATTACCTCATATTCTCCGGCGACTACTTCAATCGCTTCACCAGCTAGAGTTGCCTTCTCCACCGCTCGAGCTGCCACATCAGTGGCATCAATATCTTTTCCCCCAATGGTTGCCTGTTCCGCAAATCCGCTGCCAAATTTCCCCGTCACAATGGTCGACAAATTAGCGCTCTTAACCTGCGAAAAGGCCCGCACCCCCAAGGAATTGGTTATCAGCGTCGCGCCCCCTGATTCCACAAACGCCCCACTGGCCGACAACCCAGACTTTTTGCTTAAATTTATTACCGTCAATATTGCTTTCGCCCGCCCAATAGGTCCCACATGTTTCGCCCTTTTATAAACCGTATCAAAATTCTTATACTTCGCCTTCCTAGGAAGAGACTTAAACCCCGGATCCGCTTTTTGCAATCGGGCAATTTCTACCGCCTTGGCCACAATGTCCAATAGTTGTGCTTCTTCTGCCGAATTACCCCGCGCCACACCAATCTTCTTGCCGATAATCGCCCGGACATGGACCGTCACATCTTCCAGGACCACGCTCTGATGGATCTCATTATTGGCAAACCGTGTCAACTCCTCCACCCCACTCCACAGTACCACCTCCACCTGAGTTGCGCCCAAATTCAGGCCATGTTTAATAGCCATTCGTGATAATCTTTCCAGATTTTGTTTACTAAGCATACAAAAATGTGCAATTAGCAATCTTCAATGAGCAATAAATTGCACAATAACTCAATAAATTGATGCATTAATAAAATTCTGTATTGAATTATTCATTGCTCATTGACCTATTGCTCATTATCGTCTGATCGCTCCAACTTTGACCTTCCGAAATCTTGCCGGTGCTGCCCCATGCCCGGTGTGTGCCAACTGGCTCGGTTGGCCCTTGCCGCAGTTTGGTGTACCCCACACCACCCATTCATCCCGGCCACAAATTGCATCACAACTGCCCCAAAACTGCGGCGTAATTCCCGCATAGGTCGCATTTTTAACCATCCTCACCTTTTTC
>CAZQWX010000137.1:0-3321 GCA_964597255.1 uncultured Gammaproteobacteria bacterium
ATGATGCTAACCTGTTTGCCAGCATTCCGGTAATTAACATTGATAATCATGACCCAAACAAAGACTACGGCCGGTTTAACTTGGTCGAACCAGATGCGGCATCAATTTCCGAAATCGTGACGTTTTTCTTACGAGCCGTAAATGCTCAGATTGATGCCGATATTGCCGGGAATTTGTATCAGGGAGTGATTGCTGCCACCGGAAATTTCCAATCACCAAAAGTCGCCGCTGCTACGTTGGAAGCGGCCGCAATTTGTTTGCGCGCCGGAGCCAAGGGTGGCAACACCGCCGCAAGTCCGGTTTCACCGGCAACCAATCCCCGACCACAACAGGTAGCCCAGCAACAGCCGGTCGCATCGGTGAATCAAGGCATGCCAGCCCCCCAACAGCAACCGGTACAATCCCAGCCCTTCGACCCCGCTCAGGGTAAACCAGTCCAACAGCAAACCAATCCTGGCCAACAGCCGGCTGCCGGGCAAACAAATGGCAATGTTCCTGCCGACTGGATGCAGCCGAAAGCTTACCGAGGAACCTCGGTTTCGTAATCTCCTCTGGACAATAGGGGTGATCACAAGGTAAAATCAGATTATTATGTCACTTGTTTCAGACGATAAGAAAAAGATTATTGAGAAATTCGGCCAAGGCAAAGGCGACACTGGGTCGCCGGAAGTGCAGGTCGCGCTGTTGACGGCCAGAATTGAAAAGTTGAGTGACCATTTGAAAAAGCATGCCCATGACGTCCATTCCCGCCGGGGTCTTTTGACTATTGTAAGTAAGCGGCGTCGTCTGTTAAACTACCTTTCGAAGAAAACTAAAGATCGTTATAGCAAGCTCGTTGCCTCGTTAGGATTAAGTAAATAGTGAAGGTTTCGATCTTTCACTTTGGGTATTACTCCAAAAGATCCTCGAGCAAAAGTTAATATTGGTAATGAAAAAGAAAAGTATTATCAAGGAAATTGAAATTGCCGGAAAGAAGTTGACACTGGAAGTCAACAAACTGGCACCTCAAGCAAACTCGTCAGTGATTGCCCGGTATGGGGACACGGAAGTGTTAGCCACGGTGGTCTCGGCAGCTGCCAGACCGGGTCTGGGCTATTTTCCATTGACAGTAGATTTCATCGAGAGACTATATGCTGGCGGAATTATTAAAGGCAGCCGGTGGGTCAAACGTGAGGGCCGGCCGACAGACGAAGCGGTTTTAACCGGAAGATTAGTAGACCGCAGTATTCGACCCTTGTTCCCCAAAGACTTCATGGATGAAGTCCAAGTGACAATTACGCTTTTATCCACTGACGGAGCCAATGATCATGACGTGTTGTCCATTATTGCCGCCTCGGCAGCCTTGGCGGTGTCGAACGTGCCATGGGACGGGCCAGTGGGTGCAATCAGAATGGGCTATATTACCCAGCCGGAAGAAAGTTTGGTCGCCAATCCATTGATTTCGGAAATGGGCTATTCAGATTTGGATTTGGTCGTGTCGGCCAAAGATGAGCATGTGATCATGGTTGAAGCCGGAGCCAAACAGTTGCCGGAAGACAAATTGCAGGCAGCCTTGGAACAAGCAGTTGAAGAATGTAAGGTAATTACCAAAGCCATTGAAGAATTGGCGAAGGACATGGCTCCGGATAAATATGTGTACACATCACATGTCTTGGACAAGGAACTGACCGCCCAGGTCGACAAAGACCACAGCCGTGATTTGGAACCGTTGGTCTTTGTTGAAGATCCGGCATCGAAGCCAAAAACCCACCAAATCGAAGAGCTCAAGACGGCTTTCATGGAGGAATATGCCGACAACAAAAGTAAAGGGCAAATTGGCGAAATTGTCGATCTGGTAATTAAGAAAATGGTCCGTAAACAAACTCTGGAGAAGAAAAAGCGCTATGACGGGAGAAAAGTGGATGAAGTGCGGCCGATTTCGGCTGAAGTGGGTTTGTTACCTCGGACCCATGGTTCGGCGTTGTTTCAACGAGGTTTGACGCAAGTTTTGTCGGTGGCTACTCTGGCTTCTCCATCCTTGGAACAATGGATCGAAACGGCCGAGGGCATGGAGGAAAAACATTATTTGCATCACTACAGTGACCCGCCTTATGCCTTGGGAGAAACCGGCAGACTTGGTGGTTTGGGTCGACGGGAAATCGGCCATGGGGCCTTAGCCGAACGAGCTTTGTCAGCAGTTGTGCCGACTCAAGAGAAGTTTCCGTATACGATTAGAGTGGTTTCGGAAGTGTTGTCAAGTAACGGATCAACATCCATGGGCTCAACATGCGGTTCAACTTTGGCCTTGATGGATGCGGGGGTGCCGATAACAGCCCCAGTTTCTGGAGTGGCAATGGGGATTATGGCTGACAGTGACAAAGATTATGTCATCTTGACGGATATTGCTGCATTTGAAGACTTTTACGGCAACATGGATTTTAAAGTGGCCGGGACCGAAACTGGGGTTACCGCTTTGCAACTGGACGTCAAGATTAATGATGGCTTCCACGGTTTGACGCTGGAGATGTGCAAGCAAATCTTTAAGCAGGCCAGGGTAGGTCGGATGTTTATCATGGAGAAAATGCTGGCGGTGTTGCCGGCATCCCGCAAGAATGTCAGCCAGTATGCGCCTAAGGTAGTTACGCTGAAAGTTCCGGTGGACAAAATTGGCGAAGTAATCGGACCGGGTGGTAAGAACATTAAAAATATTATTGCGACTACTGGGGCGTCAGTGGACATCGAAGATGACGGCACAGTTACACTGTCGTCGATTGACGAATCAGCAGTGGAGAAAGCCCGAGCCTGGATTGAGGGCATGACCCGCGAAGTCATGATAGGTGAAGAATTTGACGGCGAAGTCAAGCGGATTTTGAATTTTGGCGCTTTTGTAGAGATTCTTCCCGGCAAAGAGGGCTTGGTCCATGTCTCCAAGATGACAGCTGGGTTTGTATCTGATCCTAATCAGGTGGTCAAGATCGGTGACAAAGTGAAAGTAAAAGTTGTCGAAATTGACGAAATGGGCCGGATTAATCTGGCCATGTATTGGGGACCAAAGGAACAATCGGACATGCCGCAAATGCGCCAGGACTTCCCAGGTGCCAGATTTGGCGGCGATCGGCCAGCCAGACCATTCAGACCAGCTGGCCGAAGTTTTGGACCCCCACGAACCGGCGGCTTTGACCGCAACCGCGGTGGTGGCGGCCGGCGAGACAGATATTAATTCTTTCTCCGTTTAGTTTAGAATTAAAGGTGTACTCCTTTTGGCTAGTCAGTTTTTTATCATTTATCTTCAGTTTTCTATCATTGATATTTGTTGCCATAACCAAAAAGAAAGGCCTGAAG
>CAZQWX010000138.1:0-9021 GCA_964597255.1 uncultured Gammaproteobacteria bacterium
GCACATTAGTAGGCCGGATTGCTTCGTGGGCTTCCTGTGCCACCTTCGATTTTGTTTTATAAAACTTCACCACTTCCGGCAAATATTTTGGCCCATATTCAGAGGTAATATAACTGCGCACCTTGGTCACCGCTTCGGCCGCCAGATTCAGTGAGTCCGTACGATGATAAGTAATCAATCCCCGCTCATACAAATTTTGGGCAACCTGCATGGTCCGTCGAGCCGTCCAGCCAAACACATTTGTCGCCGCCTGTTGCATGGTTGAAGTCGTAAAGGGCGGGTAAGGGTATCTCCTGACTTCCTTTTTGACCACATCGGAAACCTTATACTGCGCCCCAGCCAGTTCTGCCAAAATCCTCTCCGCCGCTTCCTTGCTTTTTACCTCCACCTGTTTCCCGGCAATCTTTACCAGTTTCGCTTCAAATTCCTTTGCCTCGCCAGGTCCGCCAGCTGGCGGATTACTCAGGCGGGCAACAATCTCCCAATACTCCACCGGCACAAAGGCTTTAATCTCTCTCTCCCGCTCGACCACCAACCGCACCGCCACACTTTGCACCCGACCGGCCGACAGACCTTTACGCACTTTGCGCCACAACAATGGTGATAATTTATAACCCACCAGTCGATCCAAAATCCGCCGCGCCTGCTGGGCATCCACCAACTGCATGTTTAATTCTCCGGGCTTTGCCAGGGCTTCCTTAATTGCACTTTCCGTGATTTCATGGAACGTAATCCGGGCAAACTTCGAACCTTTGCCTTTTGACTTTTCATTCAGCAGCGCCGCAATATGCCAGGCAATTGCTTCCCCCTCCCGATCCGGATCAGTCGCCAGAATCACCTTCACCGCCCCCGCTGCCTCCGTTTGTAGTTCTTTAACCCGTTCGGCCTTATCTTTGGATACCACATACTCCGGCGCAAAATCGTGCTCCACATCAATCCCCAGCTTGCTCTCCGGCAAATCACGCACGTGACCCATCGAGGCCGTTATTTTATAACCGTCACCTAAAAATCTTGCCAATGTTTTCGCCTTGGTCGGCGACTCCACGATAATCAGGTCCATAAATTTACTCATTGCGATCCTCGTCCGCCGGACTGCGGGTCTAGATCGATTCCATAGTCTTAATGCTGCACTAATTGTAAACGGGCTGTCAAGAACCAAGGTAAAATCAACCCTAGACCAAACTGTATCTAAGTCCTGCGCACTTCACTTGCCCCTTTAACTCCATTTTCGACAGAATTGCTGCCAGAGAGCCAGAACTTTCCGTCACTAGTTTTATCAAATCATCAAATTCCTTTGGTTCATTAACCAAGATATCAATAATTTTTTGTTCTTCTGCCGTGTCTCCCACTACTTGTTTCCTAACTTGTATCCCACCATTTGTGTCTTTTATCTCGTACCCCAGATCATTTATGATGTCTCCCACCCCAGTCACCAGTTTGGCTCCCTGCTTAAGAAGGAAATTGGTCCCTTCCGCCAAAGCCGAGTTGATCGGCCCAGGAACTGCAAACACTTCTCGACCCTGATCCAATGCTGCCCGAGCTGTAATCAAGCTCCCGGAATCAATCGCCCCTTCGGTGATCAGCACCGCTTCGGCCAACCCCGAAATAATCCGGTTCCGGGCCGGAAACACACCCCGGGCCACAAACTTCTCCGGTGCCACCTCTGAAACAATCGCCCCCTCATGTTCAAGGATACTATTATATAGACCCTGGTGCTCTCGTGGATAAACGACCTCCACCCCTGCCCCCAGCACCGCCACTGTTCGGCCACCACAGTTTAAAGTCGTCCCATGGGCAATCCCATCCACCCCCAAAGCCAGCCCAGAAATAATCGTAAATCCACTGGCCACCAGTGCCGCCGTCAATTGCTCTGTTACTTCCCGACCATAGCCGGTCACCTTTCTCGTCCCCACCACCGCCATGGTCTTTTGCGCCACTAGGTTCTTAAATTCCAACGTGCTCAGACTGGTTTTCAGATACAACACATTTGGTGGGTCAGGAATATTTTTTAGCCTTTCCGGATAGTCCACATCAAAAATAGTGATAACCTTAATTCCTCGATTATCAATATCTTTAAGGTATTGACTGACATCCAATTTTCTTTTTTGCATTAGTAATACCGGCAACACATCCTTAGGTAAACCAACTTTAGTCAACTCGGCATCACTCGCCAACCAAGCCGATCTAGCGCTCCCGAAGTAATTAATCAGCAGTTTCAACCGCACCGGCCCCACTCCCGGCACCGTCGAAAAAGCAACCAGATAAGGCGTTTCCCCTACTTGAACCATTCTTGCAAAATATTCTTGGCTATCGGCGCCGCCACATCTGAACCCTCACCGCCACCACCACCACCCTCGACCAAAACTGTCAATGCAATGGTCGGATTGTCTGCTGGGGCAAAGGCGGTCAACCAAGCATGGGTTCGGCCCTGTGAATCACCATATTCCGCAGTACCAGTCTTACAAGCCAATTGGACCGGATTCCCCTTCCCATCCTTAAAACCAAATAATGGATATGCTGTCCCCCCCGGCACACAAGCTGCTTCCATGCCCTGTCGAATTAACGCTATTGTTTTGGAACTAATATCCAAGCCTTGGCACTTTGCCGCCGCAGCGGCAGTCACGTGTGGAACACACAGTTTTCCACCGTTGGCAATCACACTCGTCCAAGCATTATCCTCTAGCGGCGTCACCAAGAGATCACCCTGGCCGATAGCCAGATGATACGTGTCACCCAGATACCAACTCCGGGCATTCTCTGCCCGCCATTGGGCATCCGGAAACAACCCAGGTGCTTCCCCAGGCAAATCGATTCCCAATCCACGACCAACCCCAACCTTCTCCGCATATTGACCGATTGTATCCACGCCAACCAGCCCGCCGACAGTATAAAAAAAGATATCATTGCTTTTCTGTAACCCCCCAACCACATTTAACACTCCCTGGGTTCCCCCATCCTGTAAATATTTCCAATTAGGAAACTTATACGGTCCAATGACCAAAATCCCCGGATCAGTAATGGTGTAACTCTCATCAATCTTTCCCGACTCTAACCCCGCCATCGCCGTCACAATCTTAAATGTCGAACCCGCCGGATAAGTTCCCGAAATGGCCCGGTTAAATAATGGCTCGTCGGCGTCAGAAAATAATTGGTTCACCTTCTGTGACTGTATATCCGTCGCTTCCGATAAATCGGTAAAAATATTTGGATCAAATGTCGGACTAGAAGCCAATGCCAGAACAGATCCGGTGTTCGGATCTGTTGCCACCACCGCCGCTTTCTTGCCAAGAATTTGTTCCGAGGCAATTTGTTGTAAGGCTAAATCAATCGACAACGTCAGATCTTGTCCTGCTTGAGGCGCCACTGTTGACAGGGTTCGTAACACCTTGCCGTTGGCATCAACTTCAACAACTTCCGCCCCATTATTTCCCCGAAGTTCTCTATCATATTGTTGTTCAACACCACCTCGCCCTGCAACATCACCCAAAATCAAACTATTATCACTTGTCAACTCGGCCGCACTGGCTTGAGACACATAACCCAGAAGGTGAGCCAACGTTTTCCCATACAAATAACTGCGTGCCGAATCCACTTCCAAAGTTTGGTTTGCCGCCAAGCCGTCAGCCTGGTCAGCTATTGCCTCTACCTTCGAAATGGATTCGCTGGTACATTTTCCCTGGCCGTCGCACGACCGCAACCTAAAGGACGGAAGATTGGCCACCAATGGCACGCCATTGCGATCATAAATAATCCCTCGCGGTGCATGAATAGGAATTTGGCGCACCCGATTGCCGTCAGCCAACGCCCGATAATAACTACCTTCGAAAAGCTGTACCCGCGCCAAGCCTGCCAGAAGCGCCAAAAACAAGAACACCACGACAACTTTAATCACTGACAACCGCCACCCCTGTCCGGAAGTCACCAGTGAACCGTCACGGCCAATTCGTCGGCTCTTTCCCTCAAAAACTGAATCACCAAGAGCATGGCCCAGCTTCATATGTTTACACTAATCTCGCTATTAACTGGGAGATAATCAACACTAGCACCAACCCCTGCCAGCTTACCTTAAATTTCGTTTTATAATACTTAATCACCCAAGCCAGGAGTAACAAAAATATCGCGCTGAGCCCGAGAGAATTGCCCACCAGTACATCTGTCACCAGCCCCACTACAAAAGCCAACCAATAGACTTCGTCTATCTGCTCGCGATTAAAGGCTGCCACTAGCACTACCACCCCAGGCCAGAACAACCAATTATTGGTCGCCTGAAAAAACGTGGCGACGGTGCCCACTAAATAATAAACAAACATATTCTCCTTTACCTAAAAGCGGGTGGCAATGAGGGGATTCCTTATGCGCAAGTGAAAGCGTGGTGCACCAATTGATACACGAGCATTTACGAGCGCAATAAGGTCCCGAGCTGCCAGGACCCGGTGCCTTATTCCAACACTACAAACACTGTTGTCAATCGCTGATAATCAATCTGTGGTTCAAGTATTGCTTGTCGGAACAAATCTGTGCTGGCTCCCTGCACCTTAGTCACACTACCGATAATCAGATTCTGCATATACGTTTGGCCTTCACCCGAAGTCAACACCACGTCATCCATATTCACTTGGTCCGTCTGAGCAATTTGGGTCAAAACCACCCCAGTGCCAAACTGGCCAACCACAATTCCCCGCACCGCTCCATCCTTGGCCGGAATGTTAGAGTCAGCATCTGTCACTAACATGACAAAACTCTCTCGCGGCGTCACTGCCACAATCCGCCCCACCAGGTTCCCCAGGTACACTACTGTCATTCCGACTTTCACCCCATCATTACTCCCAACTCCAATTTCCATCCGTTGACCCACGCCCAAAACTTGAGCCGGCAAAGTTTTAACAGCCTGCTTTGAGGTCACCCCCAGCTGTTGGCGCAACTGCGCATTTTCCCTCTCCAAAGCCTCTGCCTCAGTTTTGTACGACATCAGCTCCAGATTTCTCTGTTCAAGATTCTTAATCCGCATCTCTCCGCTTTTCCAAAAGGTCAGGAAGGAAAATGTGTCTACTACTGTCTGCTCAGCTGAATAAAGTCCGTACTGTATAGGTATCGTTATTATCTGTACCACTCCTCTAACCGGGGAGAACAAACTTGTCGTCCGGTCAATGCCAAAAAGCAGAATTGAAACCAGAAGTAATCCAATTATCACCCGTTCTTTCATTACCCAATTTTAGCAGATTCATTCGACTACTTTAATCCTCCGGTTACCCGCACTCGCTCAAGTAACTTCTCATCGGTTAACACCTTCCCTGTTCCTCGTACCACCGCCGTCATCGGATCATCAGCCACCCAGACCGGCATTTTTGTCGCCTCAGAAATGGCATCAGAAATTCCTCTCAGCTGGCTGCCGCCTCCGGCCATGGCAATGCCCCGATTCAACACATCTGACACTAATTCCGGCGGGGTTTCTTCCAAAATATCCGCAATCGCCGCGGTGATCTGTTGAATTATTGGAGCCAACGCCTCTCGCACTTCCGCCGATGAGATTTTCAGCGACATCGGCAATCCAGTTTCCAGGTTCCGTCCCCGAATTACTGCATATCTTTCTTCCTCAGTTTTGCCAATATGGGCGCTTCCCAAAGTAATCTTCAGCTGTTCTGCGGTCGGCTGACCAATTAACACCCCGTGCCGGAGCCTCAGATATGAAATGATCACTTCATCCATTTCGTCCCCCGCGATCCGCACCGATTTGTTTACCACTATTCCGCCCAGCGACGTCACCGCAATCTCGGTCGTCCCACCGCCGATGTCCACAATAATACTCCCAGCCGATTCATCAATCGGCAGTCCGATGCCAATCGCCGCCGCCATCGGCTCTTCAATTAAATAGGCCTTTCTGGCCCCGGCCGACAGAGCTGCCTCCTGGACGGCTCGTCTTTCTACTTCGGTGACCCCGGAGGGAATCCCAATGACCACTTTGGGCTTAGGGATCTTTGGCATAATTCCCGGCACGGAGTGAACCAATTTGATATAGTGACTGAGCATCGCCGCCGTAGCATCAAAGTCCGCTATCACCCCATCTGCCAATGGCCGAATCACTGTAATTGACGCCGGTGCCCGACCTAACATTTTCTTGGCCTCTGATCCAATCGCGACAGCCTTTTTAGTCTTAGTATGCAGCGCCACCACTGACGGTTCCCGGATCACAATTCCCCGACCTTTGACCAAGACCAGAGTATTGGCCGTACCCAAATCAATCCCCATGTCATACGACACCAAATTAAACAGCGCATCAAACATCTTAATTGCAGTATAGCAACCATCTTGCTAGAATAAAACCCGCATGGCGACTCTTCTTGACACCATCATCGACTATTCTTTTTACCTCCTGTTCTTTCTGGTGCCGCTGGTCTTCACCAGCGTGAATTCCGAGCTGTTTGAATACAGCAAAATGCTGCTCACCTATGGCCTGACTATTATCATTACCCTGGCTTGGCTGACCAAAATGATCATTAATAGAAAATTTATTTATCGTCACACTTTCCTTGAAATCCCATTACTAATCTACTTGGCCAGTCACATCCTCTCGACCATCTTTAGTATCGATCCCCACACGTCCATTTGGGGCTATTACAGCCGGTTTCATGAAGGGCTTCTGGCCACCATCTCCTATTTATTATTATATTTTGCCGCCATCTCTAACCTTCACCGTGATCACATCATTAAAATCCTCAAAATCTCCCTTGCCAGCGCCGTGATTGTTTCCGTCTATGGCATATTTGAACACTTTGGTCATTCGCTCTCCTGCCTGTTTATCACCGGCAACTTTAATGACGCCTGCTGGGTCCAAGACGTCCAGGACCGGGTCTTTGCCACCCTGGGCCAACCCAACTGGATGGCTGCCTACCTCGACGTCGTCATCCTAATCGCCTTGGGGTTTCTTTTCAGTGTTAAAACCAAACTGGCCACCGTCGCGACCAAACTTAAGACCTCGCTGCCCGGCTCATTATCACCCAATATCGTCTATCTCGTTCTTATTCCCCTGCTCTTTGCCGCCCTATTATTTACTAAGTCCCGATCTGGCGCCCTTGGTCTCTTCGCCGGACTGGACATCGTACTTTTGGCCCTCTACCTTCGCCTTGAGAAAAAGACCATCCTTCTAACCTTCGTTGCCATAGCCGGTGTGGATCTAATTTATCTCGCACTTAATTATCTTCATCATACTTTTAATCTCACCAATGCTGCCACCGATTTGGCTTTGGTCGATACCATAATTTTCCTACTCCCGCTTTTGGTCGGTCTACTACCCAAGAAACCAATTCTGCAATTCCGACCATTACTTGGAGCCATCGCCGCTGTCGCCTTTATTGCCCTGCTGTTTGGTTTGCCTTTCGACCAAATTCAAAACTTCAACCTTGAACACTTCATCCAAACCCGTAATGCCCCTAAGCAAGTCCAACAAGCCACCCCGCCACCCGCGCCCAGTGACTATATTGATGTCGGCATTTCCGGCTCCGACCAGATCCGCAAAATCGTCTGGGAAGGGGCGGTCAAAGTCTGGCTCCGCTACCCCATTTTTGGCTCCGGCGTTGAAACCTTCGCTTATTCTTACTATCTTGACCGACCTGCCGTTCACAACATGGTCTCTGAGTGGGATTTTCTTTATAACAAAGCCCACAACGAATTTCTCAACATCCTGGCCACCACTGGTACCATCGGCTTCCTAACTTACATGGCTATAATTCTCACTTTCGCGACTTGGGTAATTTATAATTTTCAACCAACCCCACCTACCAAACTTGGTTTCCTCCGGAAACTAAAACTTGCCGACACCAGTCAGTTTGTTGACGTTAAGTTTTTGGTTATCTCCCTGTTTGCCGCCTACCTCAGCATCCTGGTCACCAACTTTTTTGGCTTTTCTGTGGTCATCATCGGCTTATATTTCTTTCTCATCCCCGCCTTCGCCTATCTCTTAACTGCACCAGAAAATACTTTGCCGGTCGAGTCAGTTCAAGCTAGGCAAGTGACTTTTTATAAACAGAAACTAACTGCTGGCCACCAGCTACCAGCTACCAGCAACGTCACTACTGGTCAATGGCTGGCGATTGGGGTGGGAACCGTCGTCGCCCTGGTCATGGAAGCCAATTTGGTCGGCATGTGGCAAGCCGACACTTCATATGCTTATGGCAAAAACCTGGACCAAGTTAATGATTATGTTCGTGCCTATCCCTATCTCACCGCCGCCGTCCAACAAAATTCTGACGAGCCCACCTTCCGTGATGAACTGTCGCTTAATGAAGCCACTCTCGCCTCAGCACTCATGGACAAGATAAACCAAGCCTCGCAGTCGGCTATTGCCACCATGTCCGCCACCCAAAAGGCAGCCCTGAAGGTGCCGTTTGACTCTTCAACTACCTTATCGGTCAATGATCTGGTCCAAAAAGCTACGACTGACAGCAACCAAGTTATCGCCACCTCACCTAACGCCGTCACCTTTTGGAAAACCCGGACCAAGGTGTTCTACTCTCTGGGAGACATCGACACGAAATATATCCTTGACTCCCTTTCCGCCATCCAACGGGCTGAACAACTCGCCCCCACCGACGCCAAAGTCCATTACAATCTTGGTCTCCTTCTGGGTCGAGCTGGTCAACTTGCCCAGGCCATCAGGATCCTAGAAGAAACGGTCGCCCTCAAGCCGGACTACAGCGACGCTCATTATGCCCTGGGAATCTATTATAAACAGGTTGGCGACATCACCCGCGCCCGTGCCCAAATGCAATTCATGCTCGACCACATCGGCCAAGATCAACGGGCCATTCAATTCCTTAAAGATAACCCCTAATTGTCAACATGAAGACCAAGTCCCCATCATCCATCCGTCAACAGTGGCTCACTAACCGCCTTCTCATTCCTGCCGGCATTCTCCCGCCAGCCATTACCTACGCCGATCTCCACACTAACGAGCACGTCCGGCAAGTAGTCAACATTACCGGATTTGAATACATGTTGCTCATGGATCAGGACGCTGTCAAAGTC
>CAZQWX010000139.1:0-1819 GCA_964597255.1 uncultured Gammaproteobacteria bacterium
AGGTTTTGGTCAAATACGTCAATATCCAAACTAATATGCAGGTAGGGGAACCGGTTGATAAATTTTCGGAAATCAGACAGAGACTTTGGTTTATCTTCTGTAATTTTTGAACGGGTGATATTTCTAATCTGGTGTTTATGAAAAAATTCTTTTTCTTCCGGATCCAGGTCTAAATTACCGATAAACAAAATATTTTCCAAAGGGATCCTTTTTGTGACTAAACGACCGATTTCCGGAATGTCGAAATTGGAGATTAAAGAGCGCAAATACATCCCATGAAAGTTTTTGGTAGGGCTACTTTCAAAAAGATTCAGATCGCCATGGGAATCAATTTGAATATAACCCAAGAGCTTGGGGTTAGAAATCCGATCCAGAGTGGCCAAAACAGAGGCAAAAGTCACGCTGTGGTCTCCGCCAATCACCACTGGAGTCTGGCCTGAAAATAACTTTTTATTAATTAGTCTTTGAAACTTTTGATAATAATGGGCGATGGTTTGAAAAAAGTAGTCTTGGGCAATTTCTTCCGGTGCAGGAAAAGAGAATTTATCAATTGTAACATTCTGAAACTGGCTTAAAAATTCCGGTGTTAAAATTGAATTTGGTCCTGTTTCGACTCCGGCATAATTATCATGACCGCCAAAAAAATAATTGGTGCAACCCAAACGACACTGACCTTTAAAAAAATGAGGAATTATCATCCTTGATTTAAATTTTACTATTTGTATCCCTTCAATCAGTGATACAATTGTTGAAGGGTCATCTAGCACTGTGGCCATCATGATGAAACGTACTAGCAGCGCTCAGGAATCTCTCTTCAGTATCGACACAGATGCGACGCTCATGCGCCGCATTTTATCCATGGCGAAGATAGATCTTCACCGCCACCTAACGGGATCAATCACTGCCGAAACGGCTGTTAGGCTCGCAGCAAAGTATGATATCAGATTTCCGACATATATAGCTTCGCAGTTAGAGGAATTGCTGCGCTTCGGTGAGCCGGCAGGAACCTTGAAGGAGTACTTTCTGGCTTGGCCCGTGCTGAATCGTCTGTTCGCATCACGCGAGGCCGTGCATGACATCGTTGTTGATGCCGTCCGGCAGGCAGCGGACGACAACATAGTGTATCTGGAGCTGCGAATGGGTCCCCGAGGATCACTGGGCCGCACTAAGGGTCCTTTCAGTTTCGAAGAGTTCGTTCGTATAGTTGCTGCCAGCGTCGTGGAGGCAGAACAGCAATTCGGCACACCAACAAGGTGCATCTTAGGCATTCCACGACACGTGTTTGGACAGGTGCCCTACAAGGACAGAATAGCCACATTCCGGCAAATCATAGCAGCGCTGAAATGTCTTCAACCGCAGTGCTTCGTTGGAGTGGACCTAAACGGAGATGAAGGCGCTTTCGGCGGAGAGCACTTTGCGGAGTTCTTCGAGGCTGCTCGTCTAAACGGTCTTATGATCACTGTTCACGCAGGAGAATGCGGGTCCCTGGCCAACGTAGACTATGCGGTGCACGGTCTTCAGGCTAATCGCATCGGACACGGACTGGCCGCAGCCACGAGTTCTGTACTTCTTTCCGCGCTAGCCATGCATGATTGCGCGCTTGAGATTTGTCCGACCAGCAACGAGCTCCTCGGAGCCGTTCCCTCCGTCGCGAGCCTACCCTTGAAAAGGCTAAGAGAAGAGAACGTTCCTTTCGTGATATGCACCGACAATCCCGCTCGGTGCAAAACATCTCTAAGTGAAGAACTCTATAAGGTAGCTAAGGCCTTCGGGCTGTCTATTGCTGAACTCCAAGACCTGTCGTACATTGCCGTAGAGC
>CAZQWX010000140.1:0-4022 GCA_964597255.1 uncultured Gammaproteobacteria bacterium
TACTACTTCTACACCAAGTCCCAACAAAGCGCCTATCCGCCATTGCCCACCACTGCCGGTCAAACTCAATCCCAAACCGGTGCCACCATCCCTAACCAACCTGCCGCGCCTAGTGGCCCGGCCATGAGTGCCCCCACCGACACCTCAGATCAGGGCTTACAACAAGACAGCACCGCTCTCAACCAGCAATTTAATTCGCTCAACAATGACAGCACCAATGTTAATCAAGCATTTAATGACCAACCGGTCAATCTGAATTAATATGACGTTTAAAAAACTTGGCATTATCGTTAGCACCTCTGCCCTCGTCACCTTGATGGCTGCCTTGCCGGTCCTAGCCGTGGATACGACCGGTTATACTAACACCGCCAACTATACCTATCCTTCTACCACCACCCCGCCGACCCCTCGGCCAGCCCTGTTTAGAAATGCCGGTGCTTCTACCTCGGCAGCTGTCCAAGCCGATGCTGTGGCTAATCTCAAAGCCCGCGCTGACCAGGAAATCGACCGCCGAATAACCTCCCTTAATAATCTAATTACCAAAATTAACGCTATGGTCCGGCTCTCTGCTAGCCAAAAAACCACCTTTACCAATAACATCCAAGCCGACATCACCAATCTGACCACTCTTAAAACTAAAATCGATGCCGACACCGATATCACCACCTTGCGCACCGATGTTAAATCCATCGTCTCCGACTATCGTGTCTATCTCGTCTTCATGCCCCAGATTAACCTTCTCTCTTATGCCGACCGCATGAGTTACACGGTAACTAACATGACCACTATCCTGACCAAACTGCAAGCCCGCGTCAGTCAAGCCCAATCGGCCGGCAAAAACGTCGGTAACGCGGCAGCCCTGCTGACCTCTGCTCAAAACGAACTGAATGACGCCAATACCCAGATCACCAATGTGATTAATCAAGTTGTGCCCCTGACACCTGCTGGCTATCCGGGCAATGAAACCGCCCTGAAATCGGCCCGCACCACCTTGCAAACCGTTTACACCACCGACTTGGTCGCCGGCCGCCAAAATCTTATGTCAGTCATCCAAATCCTGCATGGACTTGGTGGTACTCCTACTGCCACATCATCGGCCCAACAACAATAACCAACTGCTTGCTATAAGTAAATTAACAAGTAAAGACTTCGTGTTATAATGACGCTATATTATGGTTGGAATCGTAGACGCTCGGCCAGCAATAGCTCCAGCGGGAAGGCCAATCGAAATTAATTTAGTATCAATGCTCACGTGTCCTAAATGTCCCTCTGACAGCACAGTAGAATCAGACGCGCAAGAGAAAAGCAAACGCTGTCCCCTCAAGCAACTCATTAAAGAGTTTGAAAACTCAGGAAAAACCACAATTGACTTATTTACAATTGCAACAAGACTAGGTATAGCTAAAACTTTTTACACAGAACCAAACGGTGTCGCTCACTTCAAATGCCCTGAGAACGAAACGGATTTGTCTGGCAGGGTGGCAATCCTACCCCTTAGTGGCGACCAACTAGTAGTTCCCCAAGACCTTAGAACATTGGTGCCCAGTAGCCCCTCTTGACAAAAATTCCTAAACCCGTATAGTGATCCCACTATGTTTTCTCTGCCTCCCCTCCCCTACGACTATTCCGCCCTCGAACCGTGGATCGATGGAGAAACCATGCACATCCACCATGACAAGCACCACCAGACCTATGTAGATAACCTGAACAAGATCCTCGAAGGCCATGCCGACCTGCTCGCTATGCACGGGGCACAATTCATTAGCAATTTGGATAAAGTCCCTGAAGAAATTAGAACTAAAGTCCACAACAACCTCGGCGGCGTTCTCAACCACAATTTCTTCTGGCAAATCATGTGCTCCGCCAAGGATTCCACTGCCGCCATGAAACAATTTAGCAATTCAACACTTGCCAAAGAAATAGAGCAGACTTTTGGATCTTTAACCAACTTTCAAGAGAAATTTAGTGCCACCGCCCTGGGCCGCTTTGGTTCCGGTTGGGCCTGGCTCACGGTTAATGCCAATAATAAATTGGAAGTCTCTGATACCCCCAACCAAGACAGTCCCATTATGGACGGTAAAGATCCCATTCTCTGCCTTGATGTCTGGAAACACGCTTATTATCTGAAATATCAAAACCGCCGAAAAGACTATATTGATGCCTGGTGGAACGTCGTCAATTGGAAAGAAGTCGAAAATCGCTTCCAAGAAGCCACTAGTGTATAATAGCTTCATTCCTGCCTCACCAACACCATTATGGCCCAAACACCCGATCTACCACGAGGTTGTCGAATAATTCGGCCTTCGGGCTCTGTTGATATTGACGCCACGACCCGAAGTCTTCTCCCTTGGGCCAACCACCATAATGCAATTCCACCATGGAAAGTCTTCACTAGAGCCGACTATGTATGACAGTGCAAACAGTCGTGACCAAAATAATCGCCACACCATCGCCACTGAAAAATTCAAACTTATTATCGATAAGGCCCTCAGTAGCCGTTTACCTAATATGGTTGAGCAACTTCGTGCAACCGAACCCCAGACAGGACACACATACCGTCAAGTCCTGACACAGGGACGTGAATCAGTCAAAATGCAAAGAATTGCGGTGGTAACCACCGCCGGCAATACACTAACACCCGAACAACTAAGCGGCAGTTTTGCCATCGGCGACATTCTCTCTTTTCGCTTGAGAGTCGCCATCCCAGATGGAGATCGTGCCTTTGAGGGCGAGGCCCCGGGTATACTTCTTAACGGCCACCATGAACAAGCAACACCACCACCAACTTGGACCGGACTGCCTGAACCGCTGCCACCATTCGACATCCCTTCAGACTGCAGCCAGGAGGCTCTCGTGGCATTAATAAGAGCCGAGGTTGTCATCGAAACGGTCAAGCCTAGAAATAAAGAACTTACTGAACTACTCCTGTCGCCCACGGACATCAATCGCGCCCTTGGTTGGCTCCTCTCGGTTTTCCCTACCGACTCACAGGCGAGTCGCAATTAAATCATATCTTCCTATCGTTCCTTAACCTTTTCTTCATCTTGATTAGCCAACCCCGAATTCACCCAACTCGCGAAATCCTGGAGAACGGCCCTCTTAAGATTCGCATCAATTGAATCATACGCTGCCACCTGTTCCTGAGCTGCTTTTCTTTGCATCGCCAATCCAAGAAGAACAGTCGCAGCCATCACTCCCAGGCCTAAGAGTGCTGGAGGATCAAGAAGCGGCCTGATATCTGGGAAATTTATCTTCGATCCATATTCCGGACCCATCAGTCCAGTCTTAACCACCATCGCCATAGACACCGCCCAAAACGCCTTCTCCGCTAATGCGTTCACCTGCTCATAGATCGGACTGATCTGACGCTGGCAGATCCGGTTGATACCCTCAGCCCACCGAGGAAACACCTCCGTCTCCAAATCCCCTTGTTTGATCCATTCGACTCCATCACCAACTGGAGCCACGATATTCCTGGCCATATAGATCACGTCAGGCAACCGAGCCGACTCCGGCACCAACAGCTGGCGTTCTGTATCGCTAACTCTAAGGCCCACAATCTCCCCCCGCCCTTCAGTCATAGACAACCTAACCGATGGTACTTCAGGGCCAGGACCATGCACGCCCAACCCCACCCCAGCCTCAAGTAAGAAAACCCTTAGTTCCTTTTTTCCGGTCATTAGCAACTAACCAACCATATTTAATTGGACTAGCTTGCGATTTTAGCATACAGACAACCAAAATCTAAAATTACTGCACCTAAACAATCAAAAATCGACGAACTATAGTGAACTGGAGGAAGTAGAAAGCTACTATTTTTAATCTTACACTTTTGCCCTAGAATCCAAAAATTTCCCTCGATAAGTCCTGGTAGGTCCACACACCCAGGCTTGTAGTGGTTTGGCCACATACATCCGCAGCGGCGATTTGCCCAAAAAATCCCGCCAGCAGCGAATAAACTTCGCCTTATTCTTAGCCTCAGTTAACGCTCGAAACTGCTTGGCTGCATACAACGGCACGAC
>CAZQWX010000141.1:0-3386 GCA_964597255.1 uncultured Gammaproteobacteria bacterium
CTAAACCACCAATGTCCCGATGAATATCGGGACTGGTGAGTAAAAGCCAAAAGATGGTCACCAGTCCCGATATTCATCGGGACATTGGTGGTTTAGAATGATAAAATCTTCTCAATGGATAAATCTTTTGATGATCAAGCAATAAAAGCCCTCGACCTGATTAATAACTCCAAGAGAATTCTTATTGTTCCTTCCTCACCTGTTGATGGAGACTCGGTTGGCAGTGCTATTGCGCTTTTTTTGATTCTTAAAAAAATGGGGAAAAAACCAACAATTAATTACAGCTTCGACCGCTTTGAGTCGTTCAAGTTTCTCCCCGGAGCAGAAAATATTGAAGTCCTTGATCTGTTTAAAGTTGATTTCTCTAAATATGATCTGGTAATTTTTCATGACGGTGGTGACCTAAGCCAATTTTACGATGGAAAAGTCCATCGGGATGAATTTATTCTTCCCGAAAACACCTCAGTGTTAAATATTGATCACCATCCCACAAACAGCCATTGGGCCCAATATATGGTTTGGGATCCATCAATGAGCAGTGTTGGTGAGATGTTGACACGGATGTTTTCTGGGACCATCGACTTTGACAAAGATATTGCTACCAATCTTTATACTGCAATTTCAAGTGACACCGGCCAGTTTCGTTATATCAATACCACCAGAGAGGTGATGGAAATCGCCGGTTCGCTTTTGGATTATGGCGTGGAAATGGGGAATCTTCTGATTAAGCTTTATCAAACCGATTCCTATGCGACCATCCTTTTTTCGGGATATTTGACCTCGAAAATCAAAGTTAACGATACATACAAATATGCTTGGTTTACTATCTCGCTGGGTGAATGGCAAAAGGCTGGCCTTACTTTGGAAGAAGTAAAAAATGCCACCTCTAGAACACGTGACTCCAATTTGCGATCAATTGACGGCACGGATTTTACTTTTTGTCTGACAGAAGAGCAAGAGAATTATGTCGGTGGCTCATGGCGCAATAGGAATCCCGGTCTTTTTGATATGTCTATCTTTGCTCAAACTTTAGGAGGCGGTGGTCACAAAGAGGCAGCAGGGTTTGCTATTCATGACAGATCTCTGGACGATGCCGAGAAACTTGTTCACGAAACAATTGCCAAACATTACGAAGCAGCCAAGACCAAACCGGTTGATAAACTGAACCCCTTTTTGCGCTAGAATATTGATAATGGACCGCAATGTGGTTATTAAAATCCTTCTTGAGGATTTAAGAAAAACTCTGGCCACATATAACCAGGCTCAGGACGAGGCAGTAGTTGCTTCGAAAGAAGCACCAGGTCGCATGGAGGCACGCTACGACACATCGAAAGAAGATATGGCCAGGATGGCAGAATCCATCGACCAGCAAGTTGCCGACATAACACAGACCATTGCTTATTTTCAGCTCATGCTAACCACTCCAATAGTTAATACCGATACAAAAGAAGGCAGCCTTGTGGAAATACCCGATGCCAAAACCGTGAAGGTCGGCTGTTTTTTGTTAGTCAAATACAGTGGTGGCAGGAAAGTTAACATCGATAACCAAACAGTGACCCTGGTTTCTCTGGAGTCCCCCTTTGGCAAGTCCCTTCTTTAGCGCTAAAATATTCTTATGCGCAAATATCTGGCTTTCTATAAGGCAAATATTCTTAACACACTCACATATCGTGGGCCGATTGTCGTGTGGCTGAGCAGCAATTTTATTACTTTAATCACCGTTATTGCTGCTTGGTTTGCTGTCTCCGCCAGCGGCCTGATTGGTGGCTATACCAAAAGCGAACTGATTACCTACTATATTTTTGCCCTGCTTTTGCAATGGCTAACCGGCTGGTTTCCGTTTTATTGGATCAAGGATGACATCGCCACTGGCGATATTGTCGGAAATACGCTTCTCAAGCCGTTATCGCTATATCTTAAAGCGTTTGCTCAAGAGTCCGGCTGGCACAGTGTCTCAATATTTATCGGTATTTTTGCCGCTGCAATTGTTGCCTTACCCCTACATAACTACTTCGTATTCAACTTAAGTGTTACTAGCACCATCCTGGTTCTTCTGGCCATTGCGGGAGCCATCATGCTTACCTTCACCTTCAGTATGTGTCTGACCATGATTTGTTTTTGGACTATCAGAGTAGGCCCGCTTGATGCCCTGTTTTGGATGGGCGAATCGTTATTGGGTGGTCAGTCCATTCCCATCAGTTTTTTCCCGTTCCCAGCCCGACTTGTCGTGGAGGCCCTACCGTTTCGTTATATGTTTTCTTTTCCCATCGAAATCTATCTGGGCAAACTACCGACTATCGACATCCTTCATGGTTTTGTTGTCGCCATGCTCTGGTGGTTAGTTCTTTATTTTCTCTTTAGGTGGTTATGGGCCCATGGTCGGCTGGCTTATACGTCTTTTGGTCAATAGCCTATGAAAAAATATCTCAAAGTTTTTCTTAATTTTGCCAAAAACAACCTCATGGCGGTAGTCGAATTCCGCTTTTCCTTTAGTGTCTTTATGGTCACCAACACCATGTGGTTTCTTCTTAATATCCTGACCGTTAACTTAATCTTTGGCCAAGTCCAGTCGATTGCCGGCTGGGGTAAAAATGATGTTCTGATACTATCCACCATCCGGGCCTTGTTCAATACCATCTTTTGGATTTTCTTGTTTCCCAACTTAACCAGATTTCACAATCTGGTTCGCAAAGGGGAGTTAGATTTTGTTTTAACCAAGCCAGTAAATTCCCGGTTTTGGGTTTCGACCAGATACTTTGAGTTTGATAATGTGATCAGACTTTTTGTTGTGTTAGCCTTCGTCAATTACTATCTCGGATTAATTGGCCATCAGGTATCGCTTCTGGATATAGCGAGTTTTCTGTTCTTTTTTGGCATGGGGATAGCTATCTTTTATAACTTTTGTTTTATGCTTACCACTGCCAATATCTGGTTTGTCAACATTTTCAACCTGGAGAATATCTTTGACTCCATGCAAGGTGTGGCTCAATATCCTCCAACCGTTTTCACTGGCGGTATTAAGGTGGCCATGGTTTTTTTGATCCCGACAATTTTTATTTCCTTCTTCCCAACTCTGGCTCTGCTGGGAAAGGAGAACTGGACGATGTTTGTTTTGGCAATCGCATTTCTGATTATTACTTCCGTCTTGTCCCAAAAACTCTGGACATTTGCTCTAAGAAATTATACTTCAGCAAGTTCATAGTTTTCTACCTTTATTGGCGCTACAATTAGTCGATGAGGAAATATCTGCTTGTCGCTAGTTTGTCGTTTCAAAAGCTGGCCGAATACCGGTTTAACTTTGGCATGAGAGTTCTCACAAGCTTGATCTGGTATGGAGTCATTTTCGCTTTCTGGGTTTCCCTTGCAAACTCTGGCATGGATATCCG
>CAZQWX010000142.1:0-3726 GCA_964597255.1 uncultured Gammaproteobacteria bacterium
ACCTGGGAAATAAACTGGTTGGCCACCGTCAGATTCAGCGCATACTTCCGGGCCTCCGACAAAATTGTGGCAAAATCCGGCGTCGCAAAATTCTGGAACTCATCAACATACAGGTAAAAGTCCCGCCGCTGCGCTTCCGGCATATCTTGCCGGCTCATCGCCGCCGCCAGAATCTTTGGCACCAACAGATTTCCTAAGAACGAGCTATTCTCTTCGCCAATCGCTCCTTTAGCCAGATTAATAATCAAAATCTTTCCCTCATCCATCACCTTCCTGAAACTGAACGAGCTCTCCGATTGACCAATGATGTTTCTGATCATCTTATTGGTCACGAACCGACCAAACTTGGAGACAATATAATCCAATGTTTCTGATTTATGAAACTCACTCGTTGCCGCAATCTGCTCCGTCCAGAATCGCTTCACCATTTGGTCTTGTACCCGAGGCAACAGTTCCTGCAGATAGGGTCCGCCGGGGTCTTGGACCACCCGCATGACTTCAATCAGTGTTCCCCGTGGCTCTGCCTCCATGACCGTCAACATCGCATTACGAACCGAATGTTCGAGTCTCGGTCCAACAATTCCTGTCTGATGCGGATCGAACAATTTGTATAAAAGCCCAATAAATCCCGTCACCGTCATGTGTCTCTCCTGCTCTGTGTGTGCCTCCATGATGTTCCAGCCCATTGGCCGATCGGTGTTTGATGGATCAAAATAAATCACGTCTTCCGCCCGCTCCGGCGGAATTAACTCCATGACCTGTTGATAAGTATCATGCGGATCAATAAAGCACACCCCGTGGCCCGCTTTAATGTCCTGAACTATCATCTGCGTCATCAGAAGCGATTTCCCTGTCCCTGTTGCCCCAATGATGTAGATATGCCGGCGTCGATCAGGATTAAGCATGTACACATCCCGTTGCCCACCCCGGAATATCGACTTGCCCAAATACAAATCGCCTTTTTCTGGCACCTCTTGCGGCGCTGGACCCCGCTTGGCATTCAGCCAAAAGATATTTGGTGTCTCAATGCTCTTATTTGGAAAATGAAACACTGTCGCCATCTCTTCTGAGGTCAAAACCGACGGCTTTTTAAACAAAGGCTGATACCGATAGATAAAATCCGTCATAAAATTCTGTTGAATCCGAATCTTGTCCCCCGTGAAGAAATTTTGATCTGACGAAAATTGGGCAAAAGCACTTTTAATATTGTCCACAATCATCTTCGCCTGGTCTTTAGAGGCAGAATTAGCCACAATCCTAACCGACACGTTAAATCCCGGCTTGCTGATCTTATTTTCAATTGCCTCCAATGTCTTGGCATCCACATTAAATTTTGCTTTCTCTGGATCTGCCTCATTTTTCTTCGTCTTGCTAACATATTTCCTCCCCTGCGATCTCCATTTTGAATCTGCAGGCGAGACAATAAATTGAATGGCGGCTCCTTCCCCATCACCAATTTTTGCCAGTGCCGAGGTCAGCATTGACAGCGGATCCACCGCCAAATCCCGAAAGATCTTTATCGGCAGATAATTGGAATATTTCAGCTTCAAGCTGGCATAGGATACCTCACCGGTTTCGGTAAAGATGTTGTAATCTTCCACTTCTGTCACCACCGCTCCGGGATAGGTCCCATGGATTTGCTTTTCCAACAGATCCCGGTGCTTTTGTGGCACCGACACATAAAACCTAATATCCCCGGGCATGCCAACAATTTCAAATGCCACATGCTCTTGGGTTTTCAAAAATTCAAAATCAAGCAGATTAGCTTTTCCGCGATACAGTGTATATAACGAGGTAAAAAACTGTTCCATTGCATCGATCTTGACCTCATTATCTCGCGGTACTGCCACCTGTAACAGAACAAAGTCTAAGGCATGTTCTTCACGTCCGCGCCATTTATAAAACTGGATTAACAGATAACCGGCTCCAGCCAATACCCCGCCAAATAAACCCAGTGCCACCAGAATAAAAAACAGTCCCAGCATTATCGTGGGAAAACTAGCTATAAAATCGGCTAAGCCGCTAGTATCCATCATGTTTGTTTTTTCTCTCTAAATACTCTTCCTTTAATTTGCTTAACCAAATAGTGTGCCTTTTGGAGCTGATATATAAACCACTCTACCAGCCATCGTAACCCAGAAGACGTTGGCTTAGCAATGCCGGCACTCATCTGGTCATCAGACAAACTCACTCCTCGAACCGAAAAACCGGTTGCAGCCGCTACTGGTGTTTCCGCCGTCACCGTAGGTTTAATGCCCATTTCGGCAGCCACGTCCTTCGGAACCTTCACCTCGCCTGTCTCAATCTTCTCCACGCCGCCAACCTCTTCAATTTTCTTTTCCAACTCAATCTCCCGGGCAAAGTTTTCCCAATATTCGTCGCCCTCTTCTTTCGCGACCTTGTCCGCCTCTGCCACATCAATCCCCCCCATTGTCTTGCCCACCTCACCCACCGGCACTTTAACTGTAGCTGGTCCCTGTTCTTTAAGTTTAGGACTGACCGGCGAAACTGGCGGTGGTATAACAACAGCCGAATCACCCGTTACTACCGGCGGCAGTACTGGCGCTGGCTGCACACTTTGCGGCGGCGGTGTAACCGGAACTGTCTGGCCCGCCACATCATTCTGGCTCACCGCTGGCGTCTGAGATCCTTGATCGTCATCCATACACTACCAGGATAGCACAAAGCCTAGTGGGCCTTTCTCTGAAACTCACCGGAGCTGGTAATTTGCCGCAGAGGTGAGGGATTAATCCCCTGCAGATCAGCAATCGTCGCCACCCCCCTGAAAACCATTCCCAAAACTGCCTCCTCCAACAACAGATGTAAATTATAAGTCAGGGTCGGCAGAACTCCCGGAATGTAACTCATTTCCGCTTTCGTTGTCTCTCCTTCCACAAACGACGCAATCTCAAACGGCAGGAGTTTTCCATCAAGATACTTGGTTCTTGCCGACGCTTCACCTCCATACGGCTTATACAGCTTACCTTGTTCGTCAGCGCAAAACAGGGCTCCTCCGGGAGATTCAATCGTACCCCCCGCCACGATCCGCGAGACACTAATTCCTGACGCCCCCAAAAGCAGCGTCACCGCTACATGATCCGACGCCCCTCCTTCAACAATCACCGGAATATCAATCTCTCCCCGAAGTCTCCACACCAACTCCGGCCAGTCAACTACTGATCCACTGCGCACCCCAGTCACGCATCGTCCTCCACCGCCAATTCCTACATAAATCCCATCTGCTCCACATTCCTGTGCCTTCTTAGCTTGACTCACATCTACCACTTGACCAGTAAAGATCTCAATCTTTCGACCAAATTCTCTTCGTAGCGCCCGTGTGGTATTAACCGGACCATTACCCGGCTCCGGCGAATAGATCCTAAAACTCCGCACCCCATTTTTATAAAGCAACTCCGCCCGCTCCAAAGCTTTATCCGATGCCTCCAAAACTCCCACCACGTTACTTTGCCAATACCCGGCTACCTCCGCCCGATCCTGCCTCCCGTCCAGAACAATCTCTTCCAGGTCGCCTAAATACCGAAAAACCTCTGCCGCCAGATCTGCCTGCCGCTTTGGGTTTGCCATGCCCCCGTTTCTCGGCAAAGCCGCCAACCCATGTGACGCCGCCATGGTCGCAATCGCCAGCGAACTGTTCCACACATCTGGAGACGCCGAACCGCCAAAACAAATCCTGGCTTGCCTCCCCAACTTCACAAACGGTCCGGC
>CAZQWX010000143.1:0-7394 GCA_964597255.1 uncultured Gammaproteobacteria bacterium
GGAATTAACCATATGGAAATCGGTGCCGAGTTTTTGAAACAGCGACATAGCGGTGGTCAGAACGGAGCTACGACTGAAGTCTAAGGACAGCTTTAGTTTCGGTTTCTCGCTGCCGACTCGCTTGATGATCTCTTCAATATATTTGTCAGAGTTACTTACCCGTACTGGCTGAAATTTAGGAACGACAATTGGCTCATCCTGCAGTCTGCCAGCCAAATCGCGTAAGGTAGAGATCTCTTGTTCATCAAACGGCACACCTTTGGGACCGGAAAACTTGAAGCCATTTTCGTCCTCGCTGACATGAGAGGCGGTGACCATGACACCCAAATCATATTCTCCGGTGGCCATGGCGAAATAGAATTGGGGAATTGGCGCCTCGAAAAGGTCATAGACTGCTACTGAACAGGCAGTGAAACCGTCAATGAGAAATTCTTTGAGTGATGGTGAACTTTCCCGAGTGTCAAAGGCAACCAGCACCTTGTGGGGCTTCTTCCAGGTAGCCAGGGCCTTGGCGAGGATAAAAGCTAGTCGCTCATCAACCACTTGGGGATATTGGCCGCGAACGTCGAAAAGTTTAAAGGCTGAGTTTATGTCCATCAGGTATTAATCCTACAATTGCAGCAAGAGAAGTTCAAGGGCTGTCCGCAGGTCAACTGGTGATTGGCCAGTTTTAATTTTAAAATCAATGTCCAAAAGTTTGGCAAGATAGCCTTGTATATGCTTACTCCCGAAAGCTTTGGCCTGACCGGCTAGTTTGGCTCGTTGCCAGGGTGAGAGGCGAAGGTAGTCGTCCGGCCCATCGGCACTGTTGGTCTGGGCAAGCAGGAGCAGGCGAAACTGGCGAGTGATCATGGCAAAGATGATTTCTGGCGATTCCACTGTCAGATACTCCCTAAAAAGAGTTAACATCTGTTTCTGGTTTTTGGGCCGTAGCGATTCGACGAATTGAAAGACCACTTGGTTCTGTTTAAATTCCTGAACTTTGATGGTGGGTAGCAATTGCTCGATGACCTTAACTTGAGTTGCGGTTAGCTTTTTGCCTTCCCAAGCAATGACATCAATATTGTCCTCAACTTTTGGAAAGTCCTTTGGTGGTTTCTTCCGACTGGTGAAGAAATTTTCGAGAATAATTAATTTTTTTACGGAGAATAAGGAATTACTGGTTAAAACCTGGGCAAGATTTTCTGGTGTGGCCTCCTCCAGGGGGAATGCCAGCACCTCTCCAGTGAAGTCTTCACGAAGTCTGGTTAGTTCCTGGCGCGAAGCAGTAGTGTCTTCGCCATGAATTAAAGTTAGCATACTAGTCAGACTTTACGCTTTTGGCGATAAAGTTGGTAGTTGATTTCGACGGTACGCCGATCAATACGGTGTGAGTGTGTCCGATGGGCCACCAAAGCTCCGGAAAATGTCTTGGGAATGTGCATGAGCTCATGAATTAACGTTCGATCCTGATCTTCCGGGGACATTTTGTCAAAGCGTTCAGAGATGACCTCAATAATGTATTGCGGCTCAATATTCAAGGCTAGCTGCCAGGGTTTAGGCAAGCTCCAAATCCTGGCAATAGCCCGAGATGTCGAGCCATGACCACGCATAGCGGTGATCATGGACGCTTTGACATGAGGGAAAAGTTGTGATGCCAAAATAATCTTAAGTTGTTTTTGAATGTCTGGTGCAAATTCCCAAAGCATAAATTTAATGAAACAAATTGCGAACTAAGTTTGATAACTGGCTTTGTAGTCGAGTGAAGAGGTCACCGAATGGATCCGTGCTGGCTCGTACTCCCAAGACTGTCGATACGGCGGCGGGGGGTTGCATTGATGGTTTATTTGGAGCAAGTTGTGGTTTGCCGGCAGTTTTGGCCAGTTGTTGCAAGGCTACCGCGAAAGGCAAGAAATTACCATTAGCATCGGTAAAGCTGAAACCAGAAAAAGCACCAGTTTGAGCTGAAAGCAGGAACGGCGTAATGGCAATAATGTTTGGCTCTTGCCAGATGGTGGTGAAGGCTTGGGTATAGAAATTGGTGGCGGCAGTTTCTCCGATTAAATCAACGCGCCAGCCGGCTTCAGTAATAAACAAAGGGATAGTGCAGACGGAGAAATTGCTGCAGATATAGTCCTGTTCATAGCGATAACTGGCAATATTCGTTCGGCTATAGATATTGGGGAAGCTATTGAAACCGGGGTTACCGTAGGCATGAGAGGAAAAGCCGTCAATTTTGGAGAAAATACCGGGATCGGCTTGGTTCATGGCAGCAAAATAGGCATATTCGTTTTCAGAATCAGTACTGTTTGGGGCTGAAGCATCCAGACCGGCGGAAATGACAAAGAAATCTTGGTTTTTTTTGTGGAAAATGTCGGCGGCTCGATCCAAAACCCGAGCGTATTCTTGGGGATAAACAAAGCCGCCCCATTCGCTGTCGTGGTTGGGCTCATTGTAAATGATGACATAACGGTTATGGGTTGGCCAAGGTAGCTCATCCAGGAAATTGGCGAAATCGACAAGATCATATTCATTGGGCGCCATCCAATGAGCATTGACTCCGGTGCCATCTGGATCGACTGGGAAGGAAGCGATGCGCAAGATGGGAATTAGGTGCAGTTTTCGACAATTCTCCATGAACTGTGTCCATTGGGGCAGGTTACGATCATTAGCCCGAATAGGAATGGTGACATAGCCCCAATCACCACCAGTCGAGTTGACCAGTTGCGCAGCTTTACTTACCTCGGACGTATCCAGGATGTGGATGCCAAAGATATTATTAGTGGTTTTTGTGGGGTCATAGATGGCCGAAACCGGTTTTGGCAGCAGCAAAAATAGCAAAACTAGTAGCGCGAGACTCTTGCGAAGCACGAAGAGATTATACAATATTCAGGAACATTAGCTTGTTAAAAACTCCAGGAATACATTTGGCCAAATTGTCATGGTTAGCCAGATACTGAGAACGTGCTCAATGGAGTTTACTTGGCAGTTAGTAGCTCCACCTATTGAGCTGGTCTCTTTAGGGACAATTTCGTCCCAAAGGGCGGTTAGTGTTAGAATTCGCTTCTTCTGTTGGCTAGTCAGCTGGTTAGTATTTTTTTCTGCCGCCAATACTGATGCTTTGAAAAGTGGGCTGCTTTTCGCTGCCCATTCCAAGCTTGGGTGAGTTCCGCTACCTTCTATTAGTCTGGAGCAGACCAAGGCAATCTTGAGGATGTCATTTGGATAAATAATAAAAGCATTCAGGGCAAAACAGCCACCAGCACTGAAAGCAGCCAGGGATATCTTCTGCTTCTTGCCGAGACTTTTTATAGTTTGGTGGAGTGCCCTCAGCCTTTCTGGTAGTGTGTTTTTATTATTACTCCAGCCGACATAGAAGATGGATGTGTTGATATTATAACTCTTGCGCCACCTAGCCGTAACGAAGCGATATAAGCCTTGTTCTCTGTCTTCTCCCAAGCCACCAATGAGAATTATGTGGGTATTAGGTAAAAGTTGTGGTTCTGTGGCTAGTTGCAGTGGTCTAGATTTTCTTACCAACATACCTAATAAGGTTATGGACGTCTTTAGCTCGATCTTTCCAAGTTTCACCCTCTTCATCTAGAAGTAGTGTTTCAAATTTCTTCGTGAACAAAGAAAGTGAAATGGGGGAAAAATAACGTTTGGCCTGACCGTCGTCATCCAGATAATAGTCTGGCTCTAGTGATTTAAACAATGCAGTTTCCGGATCCTTGATGGAGTTAAAGAGAGCAGCAAAGATACCAGATTTTTTCAGCGAGTTGTAGATTTCGTGGAAAAGAGCATGTGTTCTTTTGACTGTGAAATATTGCAAAGATAAATGAGAGTATACGATGTCAAATTCATTGTTAAATGGTAACGGTTTTGCCTGATCCAAAAGTGTTAGTCTAATTTGATTATGAAGAGTTGGTGGTATTTGCTTCTGGGCATATTCCAGCGATTTTGGTGAAAAGTCGATGGCAACCACCTGGTAACCTAATCTAGCAAAATAAATCGCATCAGTTCCTTGGCCACAACCCAGTTCTAGCAGTTTACCAGTTGGGGGTAAGTATTTTTTAATTTGTTCTGCAAAAATTGCCGGTTTGGTAACCCAGTCTTCGTGGGCATATTTATCATGTTTTTTGTCCCAGAAATCGCTGGAGTTAGTCCTACTCATCAATATATTTTAGCACTTAACTCAGGCCTCTGGCAGCCCTTTTTGCGTCGGTTTCGTCAAGAATGACCTTGCGCAGGCGAATATTCTTGGGCGTGACTTCTACCAGCTCGGAATCATCAATATATTCCAGAGCTGCTTCCAGATTCATGGTTTTGGGGGTGTCAAAATGGGCACTGACGCCTTCGCCTTTGGACCGGTGATTGGTCAGTTGTTTTTCTTTACACACATTGACCCTCAGGTCACCGGCGCGGGCATTTTGACCCACTACTTGGCCCTTGTAGACGTCGACACCGGGGCCTACGAACATGATGCCACGGTCCTGGATGTTTAAGAGACCATAGAGCAGGGTTTTGCCGGTTTCATGGACAACCAGTGACCCCTGATCACGCTCGGACCAACTGGCAAAATCCTGGTCGTATTTGGCAAAACTGGTGTTGATGATGCCTAAGCCGCGGGTATCAGTGATGAACTTACTGCGATAGCCCAGAAGCCCTCTAGTGGGAATCAGAAACTCAAGGAAGACATTTTCCTTTTCGTTGCGCATGTCAACTAGCTGGCCATGCCGCTGGCCCATTTCTTGGAGAATGACACCGGAGAAGTTTTCCGGAGCCTCAATATAAACCGACTCGTATGGTACAAGTTTTTGACCGTTTTCCAGTTTCTCAATAACTTTTGGCCGGGAAACCTGGAATTCATAACCTTCGCGGCGGAGCCGTTCAATCAGGATGGCGAGATGAAGTTCACCGCGGCCGGAAATCGTCCAGGTGCCATCAGGGTTGTCTTCCACCCGCAGCGCCATGTCGGTTTCCAATTCCCGGAAAAGCCGTTCACGAATCTGACGGGAGGTTGAGAACTTACCCTCACGGCCGGCAAATGGTGAGGTATTAATCGAAAAGACCATCTTGACGGTGGGTTGTTCGATATCGAGAAGCGGTAGAGCGACGGGGTTTTGGGTATCGGCCACTGTTTCGCCAATGTTAATATCTGGGATACCAGCCAAGGCGACGATGTCGCCGGCTTGGGCCTCAGTTATCTCGATTCTTTCCAAGCCCTGGAAGCCAATTAGGGAGGTAATCTTAAACTTGCCAATAACACCTTCGCGATTGATCCGAGCGACTTCCTGGCCAGACTTAATCTGGCCGTTATATACTCGACCGGTGGCGACACGACCTTTATAGTTATCGCCGACAATCGTGGTTACCAAGAGCTGCAGGGGTTTGGTCACATCACCGCCCGGCGGGGGAATATGCTCAACAATGGCTTCAAACAGTGGCGTGATATCATGCATTTTGGAAATATCCGGATAGGGTCCGGCTTTGCCATCTTTGCCGACGGCATAGACAATCGGAAATAGGGCAGTTGCTTCATCGGCACCCATCTCGACAAACAGATCAAAGGTTTTTCCCAGGGCATATTCCGGTCGGGCGTCTGGTTTGTCGATTTTATTGATGACGACGATGATTTTGAGACCAAGTTGGAGGGCTTTCTTCAAAACGAATCTGGTTTGGGGCATGGGACCCTCCTTGGCGTCGACGAGGAGCAATGCGCCATCGGCCATTTTTAATACCCGCTCCACTTCCCCACCGAAGTCGGCATGGCCCGGGGTGTCGATGATGTTGATTTTGGTGTCATGCCACATAACGGAGGCGTTTTTGGAAAAAATGGTGATTCCCCGCTCCCGTTCTAGCTCATTACTGTCTAGGATTGTGTCCTGGGCGGCCTGCTCTTTGTTGAGCTTAGTATGGGATTGACGCAACAAGGCATCCACGAGCGTGGTTTTGCCGTGGTCAACGTGAGCAATGATCGCTACGTTCCTAATGTCCATATCATTAAAAAAGCCGCATGATAATCGGCTCGCAGAAAACTCCTGGCGAAGCCAAGATTTTCTGGCGAACTGATTAAAACTTTGACTTATACTCGAAAGTATATCTGATTATACTGGGGTTTTCGTGAGTCTCATTAAACTTTTACCATAAAAACTCCAGGTAATTGACCTGGAGAAGTTTATAAGCGGCATCTTTGGGCAGCTTGTTTTCTTGTTCTTATTATATCACTTCCAGGGGACTAATGTTAGTGACTTGGAACCAATTCTAGAAGAATACGTAGGGATTTTTACTGATCTGAGACAATATGTTTATGCCCACGCTTAATTTTGGAAGAGCGCTTCAAAGTTCACTGAATAGCTACATTCCAGTAATGGTGTGACGACCTTGGGTACCATTTGGGCACGTTCCTACATTTATGGCTCTCTCGGAAATTACATCCCACATACCAGAGTGTTTTGGATCTTGTTGCACCCATTTTTGGGTCCATTCATAGGCTTCTTGGCCGCAAAGTTTGCACCTTTCTGTTGTAGTGAGTGTTTGTCCTGGTACTAATGTTTCTGTCATATAATCACCAATCTTATATAGCAGCTAGTAATTATATTAACATAGACTGTCATGACAAGGTAAATTTATTCAGTAGCGCGTAGGGGAGTCGGACCCCTGTTGGCAGAGTGAAAATCTGCCGTCCTGCCGTTAGACGAACGCGCCAAATGGTTTCTACAAAACTAACAAGTGAGGCGGCCGGGATTCGGACCCGGGACCAAGAGCTTAAAAGGCTCCTGCTCTACCGCTGAGCTACCGCCCCAGACGCTCTAAATTATATCCTAAAGCGTGACGTTCTCAAAATGGTTGAGTGATTGAACAGTGTAATCTAGGGCTATAGAAATGGCGATGACGTCAATTTGCGGCGAATAATCAAACTGAGGGTTCTGGTTGAAGAAATAGTCGACCATGCGCTTGAGTTCACGAAGTTTGAAAAAGGTGATAGCATCTTCGGGGTTGCCAAACTGGTCACCGACGCGGGTTTTGACCTCGACAAAAACGAGCGTTTTCTTGTCGGGAGAGAGAGCAATAATATCCACCTCACCGTACTGCTTGGCCCGATAGTTTCGATAGATAATACGATAACCTTGATTTGCCAAGAATTTAGCGGCTAGATCTTCACCAAGCTTACCAATAGTTTGCTTATCCACCCGTTTAGTATAGCTGTATACTATGCCTATGACTAACCACCATCAGACACTTCTTGCGCAAATCAAGAAACATCCAATAAAACTGCCAAAACTTAAACACCCCGACACCTATGTTGGGTCGAAAGGCATTCAGTATCACCTGCCAAACCCAATCAAATGGTCGCTTGCAAGAAATTGGGCTAAGGCCAATAAGTCAATCTCCTCTGTCGATTTCCTTGCCAC
>CAZQWX010000144.1:0-6477 GCA_964597255.1 uncultured Gammaproteobacteria bacterium
CATGACCAAGCGAGTTTTAGCTGGCCTTGCTCATCCGGTTGCTCGTATTTTAGCTCACCCCACCGGCCGAATTCTCGAGGACCGTGATGGCTTTGATCTGGATTGGGAAGAAATATTTACTTTTTGTTTGCAACACGACAAGGCCCTGGAAATCAACGCTCACCCCAGCCGGTTGGATTTGACTGACACCCTGGTTCACGAAGCGGTCAAGCAGGGTGTAAAACTGTCACTTGGCACCGATTCGCATCGCAAGGAGGACCTAATTAACCTGAAGTATGGTATCTCAGTCGCCCGCCGGGGTTGGGCAAAAGCGGGAGATATTATTAACACTTGGGACTATAATAAGCTTATAACCTGGATGCATCAAAGGGGGTGAAGATATGATTATTCTAGTAATAATTTTAGTTTTGGTTTTGGTTTTTGCCTGGACGCTATACAACGGTTTGGTGGCCAAGAAAATGCGCGTTGATGAAGCCTGGAGCCAGATTGATGTTCAGCTCAAACGTCGGGCAGACCTGATTCCTAATCTGGTTGAAACGGTCAAGGGCTATGCCAAACACGAAAAAACCGTTTTTGAAGATGTCACTAAAGCCCGAGCAGCGCTGATGTCAGCTGGGAACATGAAGGACAAATCTGACGCCAACAATCAATTGGCCGGAGCCCTGAAATCCCTGTTTGCTGTTGCGGAAGCCTATCCGCAGCTGAAGGCTTCAGACAATTTTGGCAAGCTACAAGAGGAAGTAACGGATACCGAGGATAAGGTGGCTTACAGTCGCCAGTTCTATAACACCGTAGTTATGGATTATAATACGGCGCTGAAGGTTTTTCCGAATGTGCTATTTGCTCAAGCATTAGGCTATAAACCCGCAGAGTTCTTTGGCGATATCACGGACGCAGAGAAACAAGCACCGAAGGTGGCATTCTAGTGAATGCCATCCTGAGCATTGTCGAAGGATCTAGTTAATCATTATTATGTCCATCTATTCCCAAATTTCGTCTAACAAACGGAAAACGTGGTTGGTGATGGTACTATTTGTTGCCTTCATTGCTACGGTGGCCTATGTTTTTGGCCAAGCCAATGGTATGGGTTTTACCTTTGCCGGAATAGCCCTGATAATTGCCGGGTTAATGTCCCTGGGCAGCTATTATTTTTCCGATTCCATGGTCCTGGCTGTTTCCGGCGCTCACCCGGTGGCGCAGTCTGATGACCCTGAACTCTATCATGTGGTAGAAAATTTAGCCATCGCCGCCGGACTACCCAAACCAAAGATCTATATCATTGAAGATCCCGCCCCCAATGCTTTTGCTACCGGTCGTGATCCCGAACATGGGGTCGTGTGCGTCACTCGTGGCCTGCGCCAGCGCTTGGACAAGGCAGAGCTGGAAGGCGTGATTGCCCACGAAATGTCCCACATCGGCGACTATGACACCCGGCTCATGGCAATTGTCACGATTTTGGTCGGTTTAATTGCTTTGTTAGCCGATTGGTTTATGCGCAGTCTCTGGTGGGGTGGCGGTCGGCGCAATGATCGCGAAGGTGGCCAGCTCGAAAGCCTATTCGTTATTCTTGGCATTGTTCTGGCTATTCTGTCACCCATTATCGCCACTTTGATTCAACTGGCCGTTTCTCGGCGACGCGAATTTCTGGCTGATGCTAACGGCGCCTATTTAACTCGCTATCCCGAAGGTCTGGCCCGGGCATTGGAGAAAATCTCTAATGATAAGCAGCCAGCCAGCTTTGCCAACAATGCCACCGCCCACTTGTTTATTGTCAATCCCTTCAAAGGCAAAACCGTTAGTTCCTGGTTTGCTGGTCTATTCGATACTCATCCCTCAATTGCCGAACGGATCAAAATACTTAGATCCATGTAATGACAAGATTTTTGATTCTCCTGGGTAAACTCACAAGTTGGTTAAGCCAGACGCTAAAATTTGGTGCTGGGGTGACGTGGGCCGGTGAGGTTGCACTCAAACTTGATGCTGGTATCTTTTCCAAATTAATACCTGCCGGATCGAAAGTCATCCTTATTGCCGGAACCAATGGAAAAACCACCACGACCAAGATGATTTGCTCCATTTTGGAACAGAATCCAACCAGCAAGATAATTCACAATGCCACCGGGGCCAATATTCTCAATGGGCTCGTGGGAACACTGGTGACCCAGGCCAATTGGCTGGGAATTGTCACCGCTGATTATCTGGTTCTGGAGACCGATGAGGCAACCTTATCCCAAGTAGTCGCCCAGATAGCACCTGACGTTATTGTCCTTCTGAACCTGTTTCGCGATCAACTTGACCGCTATGGTGAGGTGGACACCATTGCTAAGCGTTGGGCGCAGCTGCCGAACAAAACCCACCTGGTCGTCAATGCCGACGATCCGCAACTGGCCTGGATCGGCAAGAACTTCCCCGGAAAAGTTAGTTATTTTGGCCTGGGCAACAAACACTATTATCTGGCCCATATGCAGCATGCAACCGATTCCATTTTTTGTCCCAGGTGTGGCCACAAACTGAGTTTTTCCGGCGTTTACTTTGGCCATCTGGGTGAATACTCCTGTCCCCAGTGCCGGTTCACCCATCCCAAGAACACCATGGCCTACATAGGCGATATAACCACTAAGATCGTTAAGCTTGAGGGTATGTATAATTTCTACAACGTTTTGGCCGCCAAACTGGCAACCCAGGTTTTAGGAATCACAAGCCCGGAAATCATCGATTTTGAGCCAGCGTTTGGCCGGCAGGAAAAACTTAATTATCAGAGTAGGAATATTACTGTCCTGCTATCCAAAAATCCCACCGGCTTTAATGAATCCCTCAGAACATTTTTGGCTGATCGTAGTGACAAACAGCTATTGCTGTCTCTCAATGACCGCATTCCCGATGGCCGGGATGTCAGCTGGATTTGGGATGTGGACTTCGAAAATCTTGCCACCTTGCGTCAACCTTTTTATATTTCCGGTGATCGGGCCTATGATTTGGGTCTCCGGCTTAAATATGGGGGCATAGCCCCTAACCTTCTACGTGTTCACACAAGCCTAAAACAAGCAATTGACCATGCAGTGCAGAACACTAATCATGGTGGTAATTTATGGATTTTAGCGACTTATTCCGCCATGCTGGAAACGCGGAAAATACTTACCGGCAAAAAAATACTCTGAACTACTAACTATGAACTATGAACTAACCATCGGTTGGCTTTATCCCGAACTAATGTCGACCTATGGCGATCGGGGTAATATCATTTGCTTAACGCGCCGATGTTTCTGGCGTGGCATTTTCCCGACAGTCATCCCAATTGACACCACAACTACCTTGACCAAACTGGCAAAGTGCGATTTGATCTTCGGCGGTGGGGCTCAGGATCGTCAGCAGGAAATTGTTATGCGTGACCTGATAAAGAAAAAAGACGCCCTGCGAAAAATGTTCGAGAAGGATGTCCCAGGCCTGTTTGTTTGTGGTGCGCCCCAACTTCTCGGTCATTACTATGAAACCGCCACTGGGACAAAACTTCCCGGACTGGGCATCTTTGATATGTATACCGCCAATCCCGGACCTGACGCTCCAAGGTGCATTGGGAATTTAGTTGCCGAGATTCAAGATCCAAAGCTTAAGATCCAGCGGAAAGAAAAAACCATTGTTGGTTTCGAAAACCATGGTGGACGAACCTACTTGGGCAACGTCCAGCCATTTGCCAAAGTGATCAAGGGCTTTGGGAACAATGGTCAAGATAAAACCGAGGGCGCAATCTTCCATAACTGCATTGCCACCTATTCCCACGGCCCATTCTTGCCAAAAAATCCCCATATTGCCGATTGGCTCATTAAAACAGCCCTTGAGGTCAAGTATCGTCGGGAAGTAAAATTGAAACTGTTGGATGATGCTTTGGAGTGGCAAGCCCACAATTTCGTTTTGAAAAAATATGGCTAATCATATGAAGAAACAAACATCAAAACTGTTAGCCATGCGGTCCTCGGTTTCACCTGTGGGCCTAATGGCTAAGAAAAAACTGATCATCGACGAAGTCAAACATATAGCTAAATTGGCTAATCTGACGGTGGATGCCAGCCAACTAGATTCATTGGCCAAGCAATTTGAGGAAACCATTAACTTCGTCGATCAGCTCCAGGAGATAGATATTAGGGGTGTTGCTGCGACGTCTCAGGTCACTGGTGCCACCAATATTTGGCGGGAAGATAACATCGATGCTGATAGAATGCTTCCCCAAGAAAAAGCACTTGCCAATGCTCCAAGGAGCCACAATGGTTACTTTGTCGTGCCTAAAATCTTAGACTAGCATGCTTCTTGATAAAACCATCAGGGAACTATTATCAGGTTTAAAGAGTAAAGAGTTTTCCTCGCTTGAACTAGTTCAGGAAGCCTATACAGCTGCCAAAACTACTCAGGAAAATTGTAACGCCTTTATTACGCTCTTGCCTCAGAAAGAAGTTGAACAGCAAGCGAAACAGGATCGAATTGGTCCGCTTGCTGGTATTCCATTTGTTATGAAGGATTCCTATCTGACTTCTGGTATTCGTACTACTGCCGCTTCCAAAGTATTGGGGGATTATGTTGCCCAATACGACGCGACAGTTTATAAAAGGCTCCTTTCGGCTGGAGCTCTACTTTTGGGAAAAATGAACATGGATGCTTGGGGTCATGGCGCTAGTACCGAAAACACTGACTTTGGCCCAGCCAAAAACCCCTGGGACACGACTCGAGTTGCCGGAGGGTCAACAGGCGGGCCTGCCATTGCTCTAGCTACTCGGGCAACAGCTTTTGCCATCGGGGAAGACACTGGCGGGTCAATCAGAAACCCTGCTGCTTGGTGCAATGTTACAGGACTAAAGGTTACCTACGGTCGAGTGTCACGGTATGGCTGCATTGCTTATGCCTCGTCATTCGATACGGTGGGTCCAATGGGCAAAACTGCCGAAGACTGTGCTTTGGTTCTGGAAAGCATCGCCGGGCATGATCCATATGATGCTACCAGTTCGACACATCCTGTTCAGCACTATTCAGAACAGTTAAATAAACCAATTAGCGGGTTAGTTCTGGGTCTGCCGGAAGGGCTCTTCACAAAAGACTTGGATGATGAAATTAAGGCAGCAACCGAGGCGGCAGTAACCCAATTTGAAAAACTGGGTATGCAAGTAAAAAAGGTATCCCTACCGCTACTCAAGTATGGTGTCCCGTTATATTACGTTTTGGTTCCCAGTGAAACCAGCTCCAACCTTGGCCGGTATGACGGGGTGCGCTATGGTCACGGTCGCGAACTTTTCACCAAAGAAACCCAGCGGCGGATCATGATTGGCACCTATGCTCTTTCTGCCGGCTATTATGACGCCTATTACAAACGAGCCCAACAAGTACGAACACTATTCATCCAAGACTATCACAAGGCGTTAACTGAGTGCGATGCTATCATTATGCCAGTCAATCCTACACTTCCAACCAAACTTGGCGAACTGCTCAATGACCCGATCAAAAACATGCTGGCTGATTATTACACCGGTACAATTAATTCAGCTGGTCTGCCATCGTTGTCTCTCCCTGCCGGTTTTTCCAAAAACAATTTACCCATTGGCATGCAGTTGGTTGGCAAAATGTTTTCCGAAGATTTACTACTTAGGCTTGGTCACCACTACCAGCAAGTAACTGATTGGCATACCAGAAAGCCAAAACTATGAAATATCAATCGATTATTGGTCTTGAGGTCCATGTGGAACTGGCAACAGCCTCAAAGATGTTTTGTGGCTGTCCGGCCGAGCATTTTGGGGTCGAGCCAAACACCCACACCTGTCCGGTTTGTTTAGGGCTTCCCGGAGCCCTTCCTGTTCCCAACAAAAAGGCGATCGAATGGACTATCCTTCTGGGTCTGGCTTTGGGCTGCAGTGTTAATCCTGATTCTAAATTTGACCGCAAAAACTATTTCTACCCAGATTTAGCCAAAGGCTATCAAATTAGCCAGTACGATGAGCCATTCTGTATTAATGGAAAAATTGTCATCAAGGACAGCAATGGAGCAAAAAAGGTTATCAGGATCAATCGGGTCCATTTGGAAGAAGATACTGGCAAACTGCAACATGGCGAGGTTGATGGCAAGCCAGCCAGTTTGGTCGATTTTAATCGCAGTGGTGTGCCACTGGTGGAAATTGTTACTGAGCCGGATTTTCGCTCTATTGATGAAGTCGATCAGTATCTCAAAAAACTCCAGCGCATTGTTCGCTATTTGGACATTTCTAATGCTGACATGGAAAAGGGGAGTATGCGATTGGAACCAAGCATATCAATCAAGCCAATAACTAATACTCCCTTAAAATTCCCATTGCCTAGTGACCAATTACCGCCATATCGGGTTGAACTGAAAAATATCAATTCTTTCCGGTTTGGCCGAAAAGCTTTGGAATACGAAATTAGACGTCAAACTGAAATCTTAGAACGAGGGGAGACACCAAGTCAGCAAACCCGGGGCTGGAG
>CAZQWX010000145.1:0-6665 GCA_964597255.1 uncultured Gammaproteobacteria bacterium
AAGCAGTGACAGGTTATGCAATCGTGGCTGTCACCATAATGGTAGTGGGGTTGACGTTTTTTCAGGAATATCGGGCCGAGAAAGCCATTGCCGGTCTGCGCGAGATGATTACACCGGTGACGATTGTGATCCGCGATGGCAAAGAGCAAGAGGTTGGTGTGGAGGAGTTGGTCCCTGGAGATGTAGTAGTACTGCGTAATGGAGAACGGGTGCCAGCTGACGGACAAGTCTTGGAGCAGAGTAATTTACGGATTGATGAGTCGGTATTAACCGGGGAATCTAAAGAAGTCGGGAAAAAAATACAGGGAGCCTCTGAGGGGTTAGCCGAGAGCAACCTGGTGTTTATGGGTACATACGTGGTAGGCGGACGGTGTCTATTTCGAGTTATGCAGACAGGAATGAACACCAGGTTTGGAAAGATTGTTAAACTGATTTCCAAGACTGACAAGGACTTGCCATTAGCCGGGAAAGTTAACCGGATTGCCAGAGTGATGGTAGTGGTGGCAATTGGAGTATCAGTGCTGACCGGTTGGCTGATGTTTTCGCGGATGGAAGTCCAAACCTCAGAACAGCTAGTCGATCTGTTGGTTTTTGTCATTGCTTTGTCGGTGTCGGCAATCCCTGAGGGCCTGCCGGTGGTGTTGACATCAACACTGGCGTTTGGTGCGGCGCGGATGGCCCGACAGAATACAATTGTTAATCGGATGTCGATTATTGAAACCCTGGGGGAGACGACAGTGATTTGCGCCGATAAAACCGGAACGATAACTTGTGGAGAGATGACAGTCGATCAAGTGGTGATTGGTGGCAAAAGTTATTCAGTCTCCGGGACAGGGTATAGGGGGGAGGGAAAATTTTCTTTTGGAGAGAGGGAAGTAATACTGGACTCTAATTGGGATTTAGTTTGGCTGTTGCGAGTGGCGGTGTTATGTAATGACAGCAGGATAGAACGGACCGGGGAGGACTGGGACTTTCATGTCAGCGGGATGCCGACTGAGGGAGCGCTCTTGGTGATGGCAGCAAAGGCTGGAATGTATGCTTCGGATCTTGCATTTATACGAATTGAAGAGATGCCTTTCTCTTCAGAGAGAAAAATGATGTCTGTGTTTGGAACTTTGGGGAAAGAGAAGTTGATTCTGGCCAAGGGAGCTCCGGAAGTAATTTTGGAAAAGTGTACTTTGGCAAAATTAGAATATGAAAAAATTCTGGCAGAGAACGAAATAATGACCAAGATGGGGAAGCGAACATTGGCCTTGGCTTTTACCAAAGTTCCGTTTGGCCAGCAGGGATATAAAGAAGAAGAGCTGAGATTTTTGGGCTTGGTGGGCATGGAAGATGCTCCCAGGTCAGAAGTGGCGCAGGCCATAGTGCAAGCAAAAAGTGCGGGAATAACGACAAAGATGATTACCGGAGATAGTGCCCAGACGGCGGCGGCTGTCGCGGCGCAAATTGGTCTTGTCGGGGAAATTCTGGACGGAGACAGGTTAGAGAGCATGACTGATGACGAGTTGGCACGAGTGCTGCCAAATGTGGCGATTTTTGCCCGAGTCAGACCGGAACACAAGTTGCGAATTGTTAAGGTTCTAAAGTCATTAGGGGAAGTGGTGGTGATGACAGGAGACGGAGTTAACGACGCGCCGGCCCTGAAGGAGGCACAGATTGGGGTGGCGATGGGTAAGAATGGAACAGATGTAGCCCGGTCGGTGGCGGATTTGACATTACGGGATGACAACTTTGCAACCATAGTTGTGGCCATCAAAGAAGGCAGAACAATCTTTAACAACATTCAGAAATTTGTGTCCTATCAATTATCCTGCAACTATGCGGAACTAGTGATTCTTTTATCTGGAGTGGTTTTGGCGCCAATTCTGGGTTGGCCGATACCATTGGTTTTGGCAATCCAAATCTTGTTTATGAATTTGGTGACCGATGATTTGCCAGCCATTACTTTGGCTTTTAATCAGTCGTCAATTGACGTTATGACTGAACAACCAAGGAAAGAGTTGGATATTTTAAATTTGCCACTGATGATGTATATGCTACTTGTGGGTGCAGTGATGGGTGGGTTGACGCTGCTGGTTTTTGCCGTTTCTTATAATCTCGTCGGTGATGATGTGGTAGTGGCCAGGACAGCGGCGATGGTGACAATGATTTTGCTGGAAATTGCTAATGCGTTCAACTTCCGATCTTTCCGATATCGGGTTTTAAACCGATCACTTTTAGTTAATCCTTATTTGTTTTGGGCAGCAGTGGTGTCGCTGGTGGCGACATTAGCAGTGATCTATACACCATTGAGGCAAGTTTTTATGGCTGGGTCTTTAGGTTTTATTGGTTGGGTAACAGCAATAGTGGCTGTTTTGGTTTTCAGCTTGCTATTTGATGGTGTCAAGGCCCTTAATAACCGGACGAATTTTTTGCATTTTCCAAACTAACGATATCTTGTGGGATTCTTGGGTAACTAGTCTTGTTGCAACCAAGCGGCGATAGTTTCGGCTATTTTGTCCTCTTGACCATTAAAACTGTGAAGAGCTTTCTTAATAACAATGACTTTGGTAGTCTTTTGGTGGCTGTTTTTGATGAACCACTTGGCAATCTGTTTTGTTGGCCGATCCCGATGTTCGTCCTTTCCTGCCAAAATGATTAATAGCGGAATTCGTATCGACCATAGTGCCGAGGAGCGTTTTTCCGGGGTGAAGTAGGGAAACATTTGCTGCTCAATGCTGGTTGGTGTGAATAAGCTTAAGAATCTCTGGGCACTTTTGGTTTCCGGCCAGATGGTTTCCGGCAAAAGTTCATGCGGTCGGTTTTCTTTGACTAGTTTTTCTGCCAGAGACATTGCCTTAGCTAAATTGCTTGTTGGATATTCAAATTTGGTACTGGCGTAGTCACTCATAGGTGACATCAACACTGCCCCAGTAACCTGCCCTTGTTTGCCGCGGCGACTGAGAAAGTAGGTAACCTTCTGGGAACCGGTTGAATGACCAATCAGGTAGATGTTCTTTGCCCCTCGACAATTGGCGAGGTTGATGGCTCCCTGGATATCATTAACACAATCTGTAAAGAGTTCCTTGGCAGATCCACCTGCGGTCCAGGCGTAACCTTTTTTCTTACGTTTATCTATTTTGTGTAAACCGGTGACAATGTTGTGACCACGGTTGTTGAAGAAGAGAGTAGCGGTATTTTGGTCTATTAGAGGAAGAAGAAATTCATGATGGGAGAAGACGGTAGAAGAGAGTCCATGAACGAAAATGAAAGCCCGTTTGGGTTTTTCAGAGCCAAACCACAAACCATCTAAAAGCAATTTATCTGGGGTGGTTATTTCGACAACTTCACAGACCTTGGTCATAAATGATGGTTATTTAATCCCACATAAATTCCGAAAATGTTTCACCATTTTTGTAGCGTTTTAAAGCGTCTCGTACGTTTGGTAAAAGATTGTCCGGTAGCTTTTTTAGTGGAAACCACTGTAAATCGTCACATTTGTCCAGTTCGGTAACTGATGGTTCGCCTTGCCATTTGTTGGCAGTGAGGTAGAAGTCAATATATTCTGTATCGCCAACTTGATGAACAACATGAACTACCCGTAAATTCTTCTGTTGAATAATAATTCCGGTTTCTTCTTGCGCTTCCCGTGCCATGGTGGCAACTACTGTTTCGTTGCCGTCAATATGACCTGCTGGAAGAGTGTACATACCGTCGCGCCAGCCAGTATTGAATCGTCTAAGAAGTAGAACCTTATTGTCTTTTTGAAGGAGTAAATATACTGCCGCGCGTAGAGAAAATCTTTGGGTGGACATATGTGTAGTTTAACACTTTGATTTTTGAGAACATAGAAGTTTGTATGATTTGTCAGAGATGATGGTAGTGGAATTGCCGAAAACTTTCTCCAGCAATTTCTGGGTATTGAATTGTTTGGCGATGACCATGTAAAACGAGCCATTCGGTTCCAGGAGATCAAAAGCTTGCTGAATCAGATTGGGAATGACCGTTTTGTTTTTATGCCATGGGGGATTAGTGAGGATAGCAGAGTATTTTATGGTGTTGCCCAGAACGCTGGTAGGAATAACCCGGACGTTTTGGATACCATTTGCGGAAATATTTACCTTAGTAAGTCTTAGAGCCTCCGGATTATTATCGACCATGACGACTTGGAGATGGGGGTGGGTTTTGGCAATGATCAGGCCAATGGCACCCCAGCCACAACCGTAATCCAAAACGGTTCCGGTTTCAGTGAGGATAGCATGTTCCAAAAGGAGTTGGCTGCCGGGATCAAACTTTTTGGGAGAGAACAGACTAGGTGATGTTTGAAAAACAAATTTTTCTCCTAGGAGACCGACAGTAATTTGATTACTCATGAGTTGAAATAGTGGTAAACATTTTTGGAAATCAGAGCAATGCGTTCGTTGGCCAAATCCGGATCGGCACTGTCGGACAGGACAACAATGATATAGTCGCCGCTTGGGCCATAAACAATGCCGGCGTCATGGGAGAATGAGTCAAGTTCACCGGTTTTATGAGCGATAGCCACGCTTTGGGGAATATATTCCGGTAATTTCCAGTTGAGCTGCTGGTTTTTGAGAGTGGCAATCATCAAGTCGGTGTCGACTTTGTTGGCTAACTTGCCATCGTAAAGTTTTTCTAAGAAAATGGCGGTGTCGGAGGCAGTAGTAGTGGGGGAGCTGTCTCCAACGCCGATACTTGACTTAGAAAAACTATTTTGCGACAGCCAAGCAGCGATGGTGGGTAGCCCAATTCTGTCAACTAAAAGAAAGGCATCATAGTTGTTGGACTCGATGATCATTTGATTAATGGCATCGCTGACAGACATGGTCACGGTGCCGTCGGCTAACTCAGCTTCATCAGGATCAATATTGAATTCATTATTGAGGTAACTAACGTCTCTGGAAAGAATGTCATCTTGGCTCAGGTTACCATTTTCGATTTGGTCAATGGCTGTGCCCATAACCCAAAGCTTATAGAGACTTGCGGATTCAAATTCCTGCTGGTCGTTTTGAGTGTAACTTTCTCCGGTTTTAAGGTTTTTGATGACCACCGCATAGGTGCCATGACTGCCGGACAGAGCCGAGGCGACAGCGGCAGAGAGCCCGGTAGAGCCGGCGGGCGGAGTTAGATGTATGGGGGGCTTGGTGGTGGTTATATGTGCAGATTGGCTGGCGGTCAGGTCGAGACTGGTTGCCGGGGGCACTGGTGACTGGCGAAAATACACATACCCAGCCAAAGCAAGGATGGAGAAGAAAATCAACAGTAATCTTGTGGCTTTCATACTGGCTATGATACCAAACTCTATTGTCGCAGTGTCTTGCTGAAGCGGGGCTGAGATCAAAGAACATGTTCTGAATCGCTTGAGATATAATTGAGGAGGATGATTAAAGCAATCACGTTTGATTTGGATGGTGTCTATTTTCCCAACGGAAAGGCGAATTTTATTAGATCGCTTGTGGGACTAGGCGTTTCAGAAGACGATGCCAAAAGGGTTTTTCTTAAAAGTGATCAAATGAATATGCTCTACAAGAATGGGAAAATGGCGGATGATGAATTTTGGGGTTGGGCTGCACAAGAATGGAAAATTAATAAAACCTCTCAAGAACTAATTGATCTTTTGATATCTGGTTACGATGTTGATCATAAAGTGGCTGAGATAGTACGGAGGGTCCGAGCTAATGGTTATAAGACTCTTATATGCACGAGTAATTTTCCTGCAAGAATTAACGGGCTGCAGAAAAAGTTTAGTTTCCTAGATGATTTTGATGTTGCTGTTTTTTCCTATGAGGTGGGAGTGAACAAACCAGATCCGAAGCTTTTTATGGAGCTAGTCCGTCGATCGGGTGTTTTGCCGGAAGAGATAGTTTTTGCTGATGATAATCCTGACAGTCTGGAAGGGGCGAAGAAAGTCGGAATAACGACGTTTTTATACGAAGGATTTGATAAATTCATGAATCATCTAATAGAGTTGGGAGTAAAATTATGATTGGTGTAATATGGACAACTTAAAGAGACGAGTCGTTGTTTCTGCTGTTATAGAAAGGGATGGAAAGTACCTATTTACCAAACAGGGCAATGGAAATCATATCGGTTTGTGGGCATTTCCCGGTGGCGGATTAGAATTGGAAGAGTCCAGTTTAATTAATGCGCTTCGTCGGGAGGTGAAGGAAGAGGTTGACATTGAGATTAAAGATGAAAAACTTCTGAATGCGTGGGTCTTGTTGGTTCCCGAAGATAAGCTGCAGCTGGTAGCTATTTTCTATAAGGCCAAGTGGGCCAGCGGAGAACCAAAAACGAGTGAAGAAGTTGCTGACGTTAAATGGCTTTCCTTGGAAGAATTAAAAGCGTTTCCTATCGACAAAATTAGACCCCCAACATCATGGTATGGTGAACTGTTAGTGAAACTATGAAAGTAACAAGAACGTCCAGTAACTTCTGTTCCACTGTTTTCTGAGCCTTGTAATGCTACAATTTGATTATGGATATTTCATTGCGGGTTTCGCATGTTGCCAAAGCCTTTGCTAGCACCCTGTTTGATGGGGTGACACTTAATGTGGAAAAATCGACCAAGATTGCGTTGATTGGAGATAATGGTTCGGGAAAATCCACGTTTTTGAAAATGTTGGCTGGTTTAGAGAATGTTTCGGTGGGCAGTATTCGGT
>CAZQWX010000146.1:0-4352 GCA_964597255.1 uncultured Gammaproteobacteria bacterium
ATCTCAAGCACCTCCTGCCTTTTCCAGGCGATCTATTGGTGTCATTCTTCTTTCCTTGGAACAGCGGGGGATTTGCCGGTTTTGATCCCTGGACGACCAGAAAGGAAGTCATTGCCGCTGATGTCATCCGCCAGATGTACCCTTGGCAGGTTTTTGCCTTTGATTTAATCAAAAATCATCACCAATTACCCCTCTGGGATCCGTACAATTTTTCCGGCTACCCCTTGATTGCTAATCTTCAATCCGCAATTTTTTTTGCTGGTAACATCCTGACTCTACTGCTGCCCATCCTGCCAGCCTGGATTGTTATGGTGGTTTCGACAATTTCATTATTTGGTTTTTTCATTTACCTCTTTTTACGGTCATTAAAAGTTTCCCGTTTAGCCAGTACCTTTGGGGCTCTGTGTGCCACTAATCTTTCCCTGTTAACTATTTGGCAGGAGCAGTTGGTCTTTATTCGTCCGGTTCTTTTTCTGCCTTTGATTCTTTGGGCCACTAATATGTTCTGGGAAACAAAGAAAAAAGTGTTCTTCCTTCTTGTTCCTGTCTTCTCGGCCATGGCAATTTTGGCTGGCCATGCCCAGGTGACGATCTATGTCTTTGTCATTACCGCCGCTTTTATGTTTTTCCGCCGGCTTCCGATAAAAACCATCATTGTTTGGTTTACCGCCACTGCTCTTTTAGGGTCAATTCAACTTCTGCCGACCCTTGAACTCTATCTTCAATCAGCCAGAGAAGGTCTGGCCACCCACCTGCTTTTTGCGCCCTATGTTCTGCCTTGGCAAAACTTGATCACTGCCTTTGCCCCGGACTTTTTCGGTAACGTGGCCACTAATAATTTCTGGGGCCAGCACTATCCCGACTTTCTGGTCTATTTTGGGATTACCACTCTGGTTCTGGCTGCCATTGGTATCATCCACACTCTGTGGTCGCAACCCTTAGTCCGATTCTTCTTCCTGATTGCCCTGACTGGTCTGGCATTCTCAACTTGGCCGTTAGCCTTTGTTATTGATCAACTCCATGTTCCCATTCTTGCCACCGGGGCTCCGGCCCGTGGGATTTTCCTTCTCCAATTTTCGGCCCCGGTGTTGGCAGCTTATGGTTTTGATTGGTGGTTTAACATCCGAGCGAAAAATTGGCGGTCGCTTTTTATTCCCATCATTCCCATCATTCCCATCGGTCTGATCTATTTGCTTTGCTGGGTGCTGGTGTTTTTGGTTAAAACTCCGGAATTTCTTGTCACTCGGAGTAATTTAATTTTGCCAACCGTAATATTCCTGTTGGTGGCAGGAGCTTTGGTGATCGGTATAAAACTTCCCCTAAAACTGAAATATTTTGCCGTTCTGACAATTTTTGCAGCCCTAATTTTGGAAGCAACCTATCAGTTTAATAAATATCAGCCTTTTGCGCCGGCGAAATTTGTTTTTCCTAACCATCCGACTATTTCCTATCTCCAGCAACGTGCCGGCATCAACCGCTACTTTGGCTTTGGTTCCGCCTCTATCGATCAGAACTTCGCCACCTATTACCACATCTTTGCTGCCGAAGGTTATGACTCGCTTTATATTAAACGTTACGGCGAGCTTTTGGCCTCCACGACTAACGGTTCCGTCCCGGAGGTAATTCCCCGGTCCGTAGCAGTTTTTGGTGACAGTGATAATTACTTCCGCAATCGGTTGTTTGATTTGTTGGGCATAAAGTATATTTTGGAAAAAAACGATGACCTTAAAAGTCCCTGGGCTCCGGAATATAACAAATTTTCCCCGGATCGCTATCAGCTCGTCTGGCAGCAGGATAAATGGCAAATATACCAACGGGCTACTGTCTATCCTCGGGTCTTTCTCGCTAACACTTATGAAGTGATAACAAACCCAAACGACTTCTTTACACGATTCTATAGCCCCACCTTTAATCCCCGCCAAACAGTCATACTCGAGCAAAAACCAACTCTGGAACCGGCTACATCAGCCACTGGCAGTGCTCAGGTTTTGGACTATCAACCTAATACTGTGACTATCCAGTCGACCACAACTGGACCGATGCTGCTCTTTTTTTCTGATGCCTTTTACCCCGGCTGGTCGGCCACAATAGATGGAGTAAACGTTCCAATTTATCGGGCTGATTATGCCCTCCGGGCGATCTCCGTTCCCCAAGGTACCCATACCATTATTTTCAATTATGATCCGATCGTTTTTAAAATCGGTTTTCTGTTAAGTCTTGGCAGTTTGGCAGTGATACTTCTATACTTTTTCAAGAAATGATTATCCTACGGCGTATCTGGCCATATCTGCTTGTTCTCGGCTTCATCATGCCCCTGATCTGGCCTCTGGTTCATCCCGGTTTTTTTGTCTCTGATGACGGCAGTTGGATGATCATTCGACTTTCTGCCTTTAACCAGGCACTCAAAACCGGTCAGTTTCCGGTTCGGTTCTTGGACAGCCTCAATCATGGCTATGGCTACCCAGTTATGGATTTTCTTTACCCGCTGCCGTTCTATCTTGGTGAGTTGGTTCATCTGGCTGGTTTTGGTTTTATAACCAGTGTCAAGATCCTTTTTGGCGCCAGTTTTTTGTTCTCCGCCATGTTCATGTATCTCTTCGTCCAAAAAGCATGGGGAACATGGTCAGGAATTACTGCTGCCATTCTCTATGCCTGGTTGCCATATCGGCTATTTGATGTCTATCAGCGAGGATCGTTGGGCGAGACCATGGCTTTTATTTTTATCCCGCTAATTTTCTATTTCATTAACCGACTTGTTGAGGATAAGCAATTAATCTTCATCGTCTCAGCCGCTTTATCTCTTGCCGCCTTAATTGCATCACACAATACTGTAGCTTTTATTTTCCTGCCAGTGATTGTCGTCTTTTGTGGTCTGAAATTTTTTTCCTCCCCAAATCGCAAGCCACTCGTACCTCGATTCGTGGCATTTTTCGTCCTGGCTTTTGGAGTCAGTTGTTGGTTCTGGTTACCGGCGCTTTTTGATTTGCAATTTACCAAGGCCGGAGAGGTTTTGGTGGCCAACTTTGCTGACTATTTTATAACCAGTCAGAACTTCACTACTACTCTTGGTATACTAGCTCCATTGGTCCTTGTTATGACTGTTCTGGTTATCTGGCACCGGAATTCTTCCCGAATAGCACTCTTTTTTCTTCTTGTTACACTGGTGTCAGTGTTTTTGGCCAGCAGTTTTTCTCGGTCTCTCTGGCAGGTTATGCCTCTTCTGCAAAAGCTAGTCCAGTTTCCCTGGCGTTTTCTTTCCATAACTGTTTTTGGAAGCTCTGTCCTCGCAGGTTTTTTGGTCAAACAGTTTTCAGCTATCAAAGTCAACATCGGCCTGGCATTAATACTGATCGTCCTATCACTGGTAACCAGTTATTCACTCTTAAAGATCAACCCGACAACTTATCCGGAAACTTATTACACGACCAACGACGACACTACTACCGTCAAAAACGAATATATGCCAATCTGGGTTAAAACCGACCCAACTGCCAGGCCGGCGACTACCTTGGTACCAGTTTCCGGCCAAGCGACCATTATTGGGAGCACCGTTGTGGTCCAAACACCAACCATTTTGCAAATAAATCTGGTCTATTTCCCGGGTCTGCAGATCTTGGCCAATGGCCAGCCACAAAATATCACCTATCAAGATAATGGTTTCCCTAAAATCAGTCTGGCTCTGGGTCAATATGCCATCACCTCAAAATTTACCGAAACCACACCACGCTTAGTGGCTGACCTTATCTCACTTGCTTCCATACTTAGTTGTGGTGTACTGCTATTTCTGTAATGGGGTAAACTGCCAAACCGATACTGTTTTCTGATTTACTACTGGTTGTATCAGTCCGTCTAAATCGCCGATTGTCGGTGCTGATCCTGCCGGGAAAAACAGATAGGTGATATGGTTTTGGATTAGAAGTTTCGTCACTTCTGTTTTGTTGACTGATGTAAAAATTTCAGTGTCAACTTGCTTACGTTCTTCGGCCCCGGCAGTCTGATGGTCAGCAAGCACACCAACATAGCCGGCAAAAAACACTGGTCGGTTGGCCAGAAAACTCACTCGTATCAAGTCTTCCGAGAGCGCCCAGTCTGGTGATAGGGCTATCAACGATCCGGGCTTGGTATTCTTTGCAAGCCAAGTTTCGGCAGTGAGCTCTTCGCCAGTCACCCATAGACCTTGTCTCCCCAGAACCATTTGGATATTTTGCACCCCTTCATGAATCACCCGGGTAGCTGTCACCCCAATTATTAACATGGCTATGATTATCGCCAGTGGTCGTCGGATCATTTTCAGCCAATAGCTACAAGCAGCGGCGGCATAGATCGCCAGAATAAAGTACAAGGTTAATAAG
>CAZQWX010000147.1:0-1635 GCA_964597255.1 uncultured Gammaproteobacteria bacterium
GTGTTGGAGCCGATGGAGTCGGCGACAGTTGACCCGCTTGCTTCATCCATTTTCCAATAAGAAACAGCGCTGGAAAGGAGACTATCGTAGGAGTAGCTATTGACAATATTATTTCCCGACCGGCTTGCGGCGTTATAAGCAACTTGGGTGGTGTTTGCCAAATTATAGTAAAGCGTTCCATTATTAGTTAGTTGAACATTGTTGGAGGCAATATTGATACCAAAGTTTGCTACAGTTTGATCTGTTTCGTTTATTAAAGAAACCGATCCATTAGTTCCTCCGTTTGTCCCCACTGCCACATATTGCCTTGGGGACACCTGTCCGGTGGCGGTCCAGGTGTAACAAACATAGTTATTATTCCAAGTGTCTGATTGTGCTACTAATCTTATGCTAAAAGAAGTTTGGGTTACTCCTGAGGTAATTGAAGAAGGAGTATCGGTTGCACTAACAATGCTATAACTGCAGTCACTTAACTTTGTAGGCGCAGCAGCAATGCCAGCGTATCCTGCAAAAGCAGAAGTTACGATAGGGCTACTATTAAATTTATATGGTAAATTTACTGTTTCGGCCGCATTTACATTGGCAATATTCCCGTTTTGGATATACCCCCACCCACTCACCGTCACATTTTGGGTGGGCTGGTTGGGGATAACAGCCGCGGAGACATCATTGACGACGGTATTGACCAGAATATTGGAAGTGTTGATAACAGCGTACCCAACATTAGTATTTCTCGCGCTGATGCCGTTGCCGGAAACCTGATAATTAGTGGCGTTTTGTTGGAAAGTGACATCATGAGAAAAATCAAGAGTGTAGAGAGCTCCGGTGGCAGCATTAGCGGCCACGTAGACTTTTCCGTTTAAAGCGTTGGCAGAATTTGGCGTGTTGGTAGTGGTGTTGCCAATGGCATAGCCACTTCCTTGAGAGAAACGCATCCATAATTTCTGCGTATCTGCGTCAATAATATCTACAGTATTAGTCTCGGCCACCACATAGCTTCTTTCGGGAAATTGCGCTTTTGCTCCCCGGGTTGAACCGGAAGGCTCAACTAGCCATGAGGCAATTTTGAAAACATCACCGGGGTTGTATTTGGCATTAGAGAAAGTAACCGCTACCGTCCCGGCCCCGGTCAAAGATTGCGCTGTGCCCGGGGTCATGGCCGCGATCCCCAAGTTTCCGTTGTAATCCGTCCAGGAGAAAGAGTTGCCGTTGCCGGTAATGGTTATATAAATAGTCCGGCTGGCGGCAGTACTGCCGTACGTTCCGGTCACTTTAATTAGCGACCCGTTGTATGTGGTGGACAGCGAAGGATTTTTAACAATGACGGTATTCTGCGAGAATTGGCCGCTTGTGGTGGCGACCGATAGGGAAACACCATTGTACCAGTTGGGGTCAATCCCGAGTTCCACCTGGACCTGGGGGTTGGAGTCAGTCTTAGTCCGGTCGTAGTAAAAGACCTTGTTGACGGTGTTGGATCCCAAATAAGTGTTGCCGGCGTTGTCTGTCGTGGCAGAAGACATGGTTTGGCCGCCAATAAGGCCGGCGCGGAAAGGAGAGGCGGGAGTATTTGTATAGATTCCCGCTTGCGCGGGAATGACATTTGAAACTTGGACAGGTCCACTTACTGTGGTATTG
>CAZQWX010000148.1:0-4501 GCA_964597255.1 uncultured Gammaproteobacteria bacterium
CCATCTCCGGTCATCCTACCTATTTTATCTATCAAAACCCCACCATCTTATCCCACGCCTATTTGACCAGAAACTATCTCCTAGCCAGCTCCACCAATGACTTATTAGCCAAAGTTTCCGACCCAGCCATTGATGCTGTTATCCTTGAAGCCCCAGTGCCGTTTGCCTCCGCAAGCGGCTCGGTCGGGCAGGCAACTGTAGTAAAAGACACGGACCTGGAGGTAGATGTGAGAACTTCTGCCACTCAGAGTGCCATCTTGGTACTTTCCGACTCCTATTACCCAGGTTGGTATGCCATCATTGACCAAAACCCAACCAGCATTCTGCCTGTTAATCTCAACCAGCGGGCAGTCATCGTTCCGACAGGCTCCCACCTGATCCAATTCAGCTACCAACCTCTAAAGATTTTTTAAGCTGCCGCCCGACACTTGCTCAAAGCTACGTCGTTGCCTATCATATTCGTTTGCCTTAGCCTGATCCTTGAAGCAATCTCTTGCCAGAAGATAGAGCTGCTCATAGGTTTCCCCCACCCCAGGGTTCAGTCTTAAAACATAAAGGTAATCTCTTTCTGCCTCGTCACATCTCCCGGCCAGTTGCGCAACTTGAGCCAACCCAATATAAGCCTCAATCCTGCTGGGATCAATGCCCTTCGCCAAATTGAAATACTGGGCTGCACAATCAAGGTGCCCTGCCAAAGAGCAATAGGTCCCCAAACTGTAGTACATAAAAAAATAATTACTTTGGACCGCAAAATCGCCGGTAGTTTTAATATTATCCGCCCATCCGGGTTGCATCGAAGCGTAGGTGGAAACCACCGACTCACTGCCTTGATACCATTGGTCAAACGACTGAACCTTAGCTCTTCTTACCAAATGAGTTAAAAAGCCCGATGGTGAGGCCACAAAGTCCGCCGATGGTGGCAGTCTATAGCCAAAGTATGCCGAATAATATATCGGGTCACTATCCACAGTTGCCGCTATCACCCCCGAAAAAGACGCTGTCCTGGGCAAAACAGCCGCCAGGTTACTTCGCCGTGACAACAAATACCGGAACTGATTGTTCGGCCCAATCACATTGGGTGTAATCACTTCCAAGTCTGGTCGGTAACCTTCAACATACCGAGCATAAAAAGCCACAAACGTCGGTACATCGCCAACCGGATAGACCAACGCCCCACGAGGAGCGCTATCCAAAATATCTTTGCCCAGCTGCCAGCCAAGAAAATTTCCCCGCTGATTGACCAGATTAACATGACCCCAAAACAACCAAAGTATATATACCGTCAGTAGGGGAATGGCTAAGTACCGCAAAGCAAACTTCCCCCGGGTCCAAGCAATAACCGCGGCAAAACCCAAAGATGCCAATAGCGCTACAAAAATATTCGGCAACAGATAAAACCGTTCGGTAATTTCCAATCCAGTGCCACTTCCTTCAGTAACCGGGAAATTGGCATATGCCAAAAAAAATACCCCAGAGATAAAGAAGCCAGTCAATAAAAAAATCAACACCCGTCTGCTTCTGAAAAATCCCCACACCAGCCCGACACCGACAGCGACCAACCCAAAGATCAGAAAGTCATCCTTAAGAAAACTAAGGTATGTCCACAGCTGATCGGCCTTCTGTACAGCCGTCACCAGGGCTGGGTTAGAACCGGCAGTCGCTGAAAGCGTCCCATAATCCGATCTGATAAACATTGCCCACACATCCTTCAAGGTTGCCGGATAGGACCAAGCCACCGGGAAAACCGCCATTCTTGCACGGATCAAAAAGTATGCATACAGTGTTAAGCCAATCCCACCACTAAGAACCAAAAACAACCCTAACCTGAACTTTTCCTGCCAGGGAAGTCTGAGAAGTGGTCTTCGCACTTGCCAAAGCCACAGCGCTACTGCCGGCAAAATCAGGGCAATCGATTGATGATTAGCCATACCCAAGCCCACCACGAATGCAATCAATACTAATTTCCGGACAATATCGTTAACTTTACTTTTTGACTCAATTGTCAACGTCACATAAATAACGACCATGACCAGAAAATCATTGAGTGAAAAGACCTCAGCAATCAGAGAATAGAGCCAGAAGGTGTAAGAAAATGCCAATGCAGCCGTCCCGATTACTGCTGCCCCGACACTATTTGTTAACTTTTTAACTGTGAGAAAGAAGAAAACCAAAGTCAGACTATGTGCTATCGCCGCCAACAGGTTCAGCCGCCAACCAACAGAGTTAATCGGCAGGAGCGAAAACACATGACCAACCAACGTATACAGCGGATAGCCTGGCGGATGGGCAATACCTAACGTATAAGCCACCGTAACCAATTCGCCGGAATCGCCCTCCGCCGCAACCATTGGATTTAGCATCCAAGTGTACAGGCCTAAGGCCACCACAAAAATTATCACCGGCAAAATAACCTTTTTCATCGCCAAACAGCAAACCTGCCCGTTTTCCGGGCAGGCCAGCTCTTAAACAAAATAATCATTTCCTCTTCCCACTTTACTGCGGCCCTAACAGAGTCGCACTACCTGCTGACTCTCTTACTAGAACCAAGGTATAAACCCCACCAGATACCCCGTAAGAATAGGTTGGAACCACCGAGCTACCACACGGCGTCCAACTGCCATCCGGAGTGTTAGTGGCACTCGACGTAAAGCCAGTTGCCCCTGATCCACAACCTGGGTCAGAAATAGCGGGCAGATAACCACCGGCAGTCAAAGTTGCCAACATTGAATAGAACGGCCCAGCTGGATAAGAACCAGTGTTCGAATTATATCTTTGCATTGCCGTTCTGATTCCGTTCATTGTTGCCAATCTTTGGGTATCCCGGGCCCCTTTCTGGACCCCAGAGAGACCTACCAACGCAATCGTTGCCAAAATGGCGATCACCGCGATCACCACCATAAGTTCAATTAATGTAAAACCCTTTTTTGAAAATGTTCGGACAGTAAACATTTTTCACCTCCTTTGCCTAGCTAAGTCCGCCAGCTGGCGGACAGCACGGGCGGGTTTCTAGCTCAAAATTTCCTTCTACTACCACTTTGACCTATCTTCAAACAGTTGTCAATAGCTACCATCAATGGATAACATTAGACAAGTTAAACAAGGGCAAAAGAATCGCAATCGCCAGTCCCCCTACCCCCACACCCATCATCAGAATCATCATTGGCTCCATTGCGGTAGTTAAAAGCTTGGTTTGCCGCTCAGCCGAGTCTTGATAAAAGTTTGCCAGACGCGCCAAACTTTGATCCGCTGTCCCGGTCTCCTCACCAATAGCCAAAAGTTGCGACATCATGAGCGGGAAATTCTGGTCACGCGAAATTGCCACCGACAGCGGAATGCCTTTCTCCACTGATTTGGCAGCCGTCTCAATCCCGGACCGAAACATATTGTTGCCCACTGTTTGGCCAACAATGCCCAACGCATCAATAATAGCCACACCCGAAGCCAGAAGCGTTCCTAACGTTCGATTCATCACCGTCAAAAGAACGTCGCGCTGAATCTTTCCAAAAATGGGAAAAGAAAAAAACAAATTATTCAAAAAGTAATCGCTCACATTATTCTTTCGCAGAACTTTATACGAAAAAACCAGCAGCAGAACCACTGCCAAAACCACCGGGAAATAACCTGTTAATACTTTTGATAACCCAATTAATATCCTGGTAGGCAGCGGCAACTGCGCCCCATATTGGTCATAGATGCCTGAAATCTGGGGAACAATGGCCACCAACATAAAAACTGCCACCGCCAGCATCGCCGTCATAACGATTGCCGGATAGACCATGGCACCTTTAACTTTTGCTTCGAAGTCCAAGCCAGATTCCAATGTGTCCGCCAACTTCTCCAATGACTCGCCAACTTTCCCCGAAGCTTCTCCGGCTTTAATCATATTCACATATAAATTGTTAAACACGGCGGGGAAGCGGCCCATGGATTCCGACAGTGACACCCCGGACCGAACGTCCTCCTGAATCGACCGAATTACTTCCCCAAAGTATGTCCCTTTCGTTTGCACTGCCAAGTCGATAAGAGCATCAGTCAACGGCAAACCTGTTTCCAACATTGTTGCGAGCAATCTTGTCGTCGTCGCTACTTCCCGAGCTGACACCTGATTTGTCAGTCCGAAAAGTGAAGATAACCCAGTAATCGAGAGGATCGTCTTTTCGTGCAAATCCACAACCATCAAGCCTCGGTTCTGCAAGGTCCGCACCGCCTGCTTCTCCGACACACTTTCAATCGCCCCACTGTTCGGCTTACCCTCTTTGTCCAGCACCTTATATGTAAATGATTTCATCGTTACCTATGAATAATTCGTCGCAGCTCTTCCGGATCGTTGGCATAAGCTGCCGCCACGTCATATTCTACTCGGCCGGCTGCTACCAGATTAGCCAACGACATATCCATCGTCATCATCCCAATTTCCGCCGATGTCTGGATCACGTTGTCAATCAAATGCGACTTTCCCTCCCGGATAATCGACTTCACCCCAGGGTTGGCAATCAATACC
>CAZQWX010000149.1:0-6715 GCA_964597255.1 uncultured Gammaproteobacteria bacterium
TCCCCACCCGAATGTCCACCTTTTCCAGATCAGAGAACTCTATTACTGGCTTAACCGGCAACTTTTTCATTTTGAATTCAAATTTTAACTTTTAATTTTTACCTTTTGACTTATTCTCAAACATCTTCCCATGTCCGGGAATAATCCAATCGGCCACCTCCAAAACCTTTTTCCGGCTTTCCAACAGGGCACTTTCATCTTTGACAAACGGGTCTGAATGTTCCAAAAGACTGGTCTTGTCAGTTTTCTGAGTTTCGGTACTGTCCCACCAGAACACATCACCGGCCACAACCACCACCCCATCCTCCGTCGGCACTAACAGCGACCCATGAAACTGTTCATGGCCAGGGGTTTTAATTACCTTAATGTCCGTCTCTGGAATCGTCCCATCATGATCGCCCTGTTCGTCACCCCTGTAATACATCCCGTCGTCATAAACCGTCGCCTTCTCAAATATTCCCACCAGCAAATTGTGATCCGGGTGATAATGAGTCATAAAAACGACATTGATGTCTTCCGGCTTCAAATTTTGTTCCGCCAGTTTAGAAAGCAGCAACTGCCGATTGGTTCCGGGATCTGTGATAATCCGTAGCGAACTTGCCCTGAGCGCAGTCGAAGGGTCTGTGGTAATCAACGTTGTCGTCCCACTTGCCACCCACCCACCATTTTCCAGTGGCTTGGCATAGCCCTCGATTAAAACCTGAACTTTGTTCATAAGCTTGTGCTCTTTCGATTATATCCTAACTGTTAGCAAATTCCCCAACCACTCTCGAATAAATATCAACGCATGTCCCGATCTTAGCAGCCTCACAATATTCGTTTGGCTTATGAATACAGCCTTTCTCCCCAGGTCCAAAAATTACCCCAGGAACGCCAGCAGCCGTAAAGAAACATAGGTCAGTTGACCCATCAGAAACTGCTAGTTTAGCCCTGCTGACAGTGCAGACAACCTGAACAATCGACTCGTTTTTATCGGTAAATCCAAACGACGCCGGCTCGCAAACCAGCTCAACATTCGCCAAAGGAAGCGCTTTCTTGATCAATTTAAGTGCCAAATCATGCACCTGCGGCGTCGTCCGGACATCAAACGTGGCTGTGCACTGGTCAGGAAATTTATTCGGACACTCCAGGCTTCCAGCCTGGATCGATGTCAGGCTAATTGTCGGCTTCCCAAGTAAGTCATCATAATATTTCTTGGCCCAAACCTCCCCCAGTTTCTTTAACGTCTCGACTGCTTGGTACATCGTCATTACCGCGTGCTTCGAAATATTTTCCGGCTTTGACCCATGACCACTGTCACCAAAAGTGGTCACTTTGAGAAACATGTTACCTTTATGGGCCAGCTCTATTTCTTTCAGTCCTGTCGGCTCACCTAATACCACCGCCAATTTGTTGTATTTCTTAGCCTCATTATGGGCAAACCAAGTCACAAACTCCTTCGTACCGGAACCATCAAGTTCTTCTTTAACCACAAATGCCAGCCACACATCGCAAGCCGGTTGATCCTTCATTAATTGTTCCGCCAGAAGCAACTGAGTTGCTACTGCGGCCTTTTCGTCACTGGCCCCAAGGCCAAAAATTTTATTACCAATAATCTTGCCGCTAAATGGATCAAGTTGCCACTTATCCAGACTTCCAGACTCGACTGTGTCCACATGAGCATTAAAAATCAAGGCTTTCTTATTATTAGTTCCAGCTATCTTCACCACCACATTACCGCCGACCGGGATCGGTGCTAAGCCAAGCTTCTCCAACGATCTAAAGATGTACTTTTGGATCGCCACCTCCTGGCCAGAAATTGATGGAATTTTTATCAGACCCTGTAAAACCTTCATAAATTTTTCAAATGACTTATCTCTATGAGATTATTTGCATCGCAACAAACAAAACCCAGCACTCCTGGTCTCGTACCTTTTGGAATATTAGGACAGGTCAAGCACGGTTTCCAAACCGCACCAGGCAACTCCGTTGGCTTTAATCTTGTCCCACCAAGCTTCTTCTCAAAAAGACCCACACTTACATCATTGCAAATTGCGAACATCCTATGGTCACTATAATTCCCATTCAGGTGCTTCAACAATTCCCTAACTGCCATCTCCGCAGCCCCGTGACGCCGATGTTCCTTTGCCGTCACCACTGCACCAATCTCCAGCCAATCATCCGGCCATGTAAAACTTACTGCCGCATGACTGACTGGCAACCCAAGTCCATCTACCACTAAAACAGAATGGCGCTGCGAAAACATATCTAAAATCGCCCCAGAGCTCTTTGGCAGCATCGTCCCAGCCACCCTTGTCCATCCAGCCACAATTACTGCCCACGCCACATCCCTTTCTGAGGGAACCAGAATGCTATATTCCTGCTTTTCAGTCATATTTTCCCCCGCCGAAGCGGGACAGGCAACAAAAAAACCGTCGCCAATTAAGCGACGGGTAAATAACCGTTGTACCACGCTTGTTTACAAACTCGCGTCTTAAACCCTTCTTTTCTCAGAGTAAAGACGTAAAAATTTCTGTAAAGCCTTGACAGAAACTAAGTTTGCCTCATGTGGAAGTCTCTCTTCCTGGTCTTACTTTCCTTGCGGATTTCTTCAGACTGGCTCAGGATCTCGTTTACCCTGTAAGGGCATCCCTCATCGCCAAATTAAACTGTGTGGCTATTATATCAACAAGTTCAGTCCTGTCAATAGTTATGTGATTAGATAGTCTCCGGTCACGGTGAAAAATTTCCCGCAAGACGCGCAAAGGCCCATTGATCTATTTTGAAAAATCAAGCTAACTAGATCAAATGCTCGCTACCTCTGGCCTCTAATTTTGAGCACGGCCCAGTTAGCACTCCTGCCCTGCCACCAGCTAAGCACCCCGGCCAATGCCAGGTAGTAACCCAAAACAAAAGTCCAATCAAGCCCCGGCAGACTTAGCACCAAACTATTGTTTTTGCCAAAGCCATCAACCACCCAGAGGAAGTATCCGAGCATTGGCCCAGCCGGCAGCATCACCCATCGAGCCGTTTCCATCGACACCATGCCCACAATTCCCGCAAGACCACCCAGAACCATCAGTGGCTCCACTGTCCACAACACCGCGACGTTTGTGAAAAGAGATATCGGTGAAAAACGCGCAAAGATCACCATTACTATAGGAAAAGTGAATACTATAGCGCTCAAACTTTGGGCAAAGATACCCTTTACATAACCAAAAACACTAGGCCATACCCCTGTGACCTTTGGCAATCCGGATATAATACTGCTAAGATATATCTGGCCTGCCATAGCAGTAAAACTGAGCAAAAAGCTCGGGTCAACAACTAACGTCGGCGTAGCCCATAACATTACATAACCAGCCACTACCAAGCCCCACCAGCCCCCAGTCTGCCTTCCAGTGACGCTCGCAGCTATTGTCAACCCTGCCATAATAGCTGCACGCACAATTGACGGTTCAAAGCCGGTTATTGTACAGTAAAACAGAACAAACACCATCGCACTACTACTAATCAGCCAGCGGTGCCATCTCAGGAGCCCTAGCACGATCATCACCAGACCCGAAAAAATTGTCACATTCATCCCCGAGGCCGCAACAACATGGGTCAGCCCTACAATCGCCAATTTGTCCCGCAATTCTCTATCAACGCCTACATTACCAATAACTATGCCTGTTAATAGGTTTGCCTGGTCATATCGCAGAATAGTTTGATATATTAATATAACCTTTGACCTAATTGTCAGAGCACTAGTTACCCAGGGGTTAGTCTCAGCTCTACCAACTAGTCTTATTTCTGCTTTATATATTCTCGGGCTCAAACAGCTTGGTGCTTTAGCCGGACAGCTAGCCGTCCCGGTTATTTCCACCTGGTCGCCGAAGTGCCATTGGGGAAAAAGTGGGACATATACCAGATAGTCACCAATCGAAAATACTTGCTGACCCGACTCTATCCTTGGCTCATCCAAAAGCTCCGAGGCTACCTTAGCGCTCACCCCAGACAAGTGATACTCTACCTGCATCAACCAATACCAAACTATCCTGGCCACAAGTAGTAACGCCAGGAAGAGACACAGCCAGAAAAACCGCCTAGTCATAGAAGCAATCCGAGCTTAAAATGCTGTAATCTGATCTTTAATCTTATCAAAGACACTGCTCGTCACTACCTTCCGGTCGAGCAGTTCTGATACAGATTGATAGGGCCTAGTGGAAACGATTTTTTCAGCTGTTACTGGCCCAATCCCCGGTAATGTATCTAGTTCTACCGACGTCGCAGAATTGATATTAATCTTCCCAGGATTAGTATTAGTATCAGTGGAAATCTGTTGAGAATTCGTGTTAATCTCCCCTAGAAATGGAACATAGATCTTTGCCCCATCAGTAAGTCGTTGAGCGAGATTGATATTCTTAGATACAAATATTCGGTCAGCTTTCGCCCCCATACCACCTGCGGCAATAAGCACATTTTCCACGCGGGAATCGTATGGTAATTCGTAGACTCCAGATTGCTGAACCGCTCCCTCTATATCTACCTTTATTGTTTTCAGGGTTATGGTCCCACTGCTCGTTGCCTGATCACCACTATTTTCCACACTTCCGGAGACACTCTGATTGGTTTTATAATAGTTGATTGCCACTCCACCCACCATCAGAAGTATCCCCAACCCGCCCAAAATAACCGGCATTAAACGACGTAGCCGTGTCGCTAATTCATTAACTGAAGTGTTGTCAACATCTTGGGGATAACTATCCAGGTGTAATTCCGACTTACCTACCTCTCCCGTCATACTGTCACTCGTTGCTGCCTACTGATATACTAAACCGAGGCTATTCTAACAATCTACATCACTAATTGTCTGCCCAAAAAACCGGCAATCATGACCTTTAGACTACAAAATTGATGATTTTCCCAGGAATATACACCACCCTGGCAACCTTTTGGCCCTCCAAATATTTGGCTACGCGCGGATCGCTTTTGGCCGCCAGTTCAATCTGTGTTTGTTCAAGCACTCGCGCATCTTCGCCGCTGAAATTGAGTGTCGCTCTTGGTTTTCCATTGACCGAAACCACAATTGTCACCTCACCTGAGCCCACAACTCCTTTGCCCACCTCCGGCCAGCTCTGTTGATGAACAGACTCAAAGCTGGTAGCTCGTGGCTTGTAGCTCGTAGCTCCCCTCTTACTATTTGCTACTTGCAACGTGCTATTAGCTAGTCTTTGCCACATTTCTTCTGCTAAGTGCGGTGCAAACGGCGCCAGCAGTCTGGCAAATATCCCTAAATCCTCTTTGCTAATCCCAGCTGACTTTTCCCATACGTTCGCAAACTCCATCAGTGCTGCCACCGCAGTGTTAAATTTCAAGTCATTCAAATCACTGGTAACCCTTGCAGTCAACCATATCAGCTTAGCCCTCAGTCCAGCATCCGTCGCCTTGGAACTAACTTTTGACTCCGACATGTCCCAAACCCGATCTAAAAACCGTCGGCAACCGGCTAAACTCCGATCGTCCCATGACACCTGTTGGTCAAACGGACCCATAAACATGATGTATAACCGCAGTGTATCTGCCCCAAACCTGCCCACAATCTCATCTGGACTGATCACATTACCAAAACTCTTGCTCATTTTCCGGTTATCCGAAGCCAAAACGATCCCGTGCACTCGCCGGCTGGCATATGGCTCATCGCTAGGCACGACCCCAATATCAAACAAGAATTTATAAATGAAGCGTGAATAAAGCAGATGCAATGTCGTGTGCTCATAGCCCCCTTCATATACATCCACTGGCAGCCAATAATCCATCAGCTTCTTTCCGGCCAATTCTTTATTATTCTGTGGGTCCAGATAGCGCACGTAATACCAATTCGATCCTGCCCAGTTCGGCATCGTGTCTGTTTCCCGTTTTCCTGGACCGCCACATTTAGGACAGATGGTATTCACCCAATCCGGCACCCTGGCCAAGGGTGACTCACCAGTCCCCGATGGTTCATATTTCTCCAAATAAGGCAATTCCACCGGCAATTGATCCTCTGGCACTGCCACCGGACCACATTTCGGACAATGGATAATAGGAATCGGTTCGCCCCAGTAATGTTGCCGGCTAAAAATCCAATCATGAAGATGATATGAGGTCACCCTTTGTCCCCAGCCCTTCTTCTCAAGATAATCCATCATCTTCTCGGTCGCCTTGTGAATATCCATCCCGTCCAAAAAGTCTGAGTTTACCATTACTCCGTCTTCCTCTTGAACTAAGAAATCCTGATACCATTTATTGTTAGCCAAATACAAATAAAAATTATCAGTTTTCCCAGCTGGCTCAGAATTGAATTCACCACATAACCTTGCCACCTCTGAAACATTCTTTTCATCCAAAATAAACTCTTTTGTCTTACCGGTCTTGTCCTTAAACACAAACCAAAAACTTTTACCTACCACCTCGTTCCAAAACCCCGGATTCAGACCTTTTTTTACCAACTCTTTATACTTAGGCAGGGCAGCTTCACTGATGTCAACCACTCTGCTCTCGCCGTCTCGTCCGACAACCTTTGCCCCGGTCGCCTCAATTTGAGCATCAGAAATCGTACCAGCTCCCATCAGATAGCTTCGATACAGCCCAGGATCTTTAGCAACTACAAACCTAACCGGCAAATCCATTGTCTGAGCAAACTCAAAATCCCGCCGGTCGTGCCCGGGAACACCAATCAAAGCCCCCGTCCCCACACTTGACAGCACAAAGT
>CAZQWX010000150.1:0-1511 GCA_964597255.1 uncultured Gammaproteobacteria bacterium
AAATTGGAAATTGGAAATTTACGTCTGGTTCCAACTTGGTCAAAATGGGATGATATTTTTGGGCAATCTTTTTCAGGACCGCAAAATCAATGTCCTCAAACCGCTGGACTTTAATAACTGATAGGAGAGAAATAATCGGCAGCCGGCGGACGAAAACATTAGTGGCTCCAGCTTTTTCCACCACCCAACCCAATGATTCCATGTATTTTGTGTAGTTTGGTGATTGCCGGATGTCCATTATCTTTTCACTAACCAGCGGAACTTATCAGCCAGGGGATACAGTTGATATAACGGCGACAGGGGAATGTCCACCGTTTCTGGAAAGGTGATGTCTTCACCTCCAAAACCAGATTTAAAACGATAAATACCCCACCAGGGATCCGATTCTACTGGCTTGTTTTGATAGCTGCCCCACAGATCATAAGTCTTACATCCCAATTTCTTTCCCAGTTTAATTGCCTCCCAGTGCAAAAGATTCGGCGCCATAAATTCCCGGAACTGCGGATCCGATCCGCCATATGGATAGTACAAGGTATCCTTAAACCGAAAGAGCATAATGCTGGCGGCCATCTTTTCTCCCACATAGGCCGACAGCAGATAAACCATCTTTTCTGGGGACAGTATGTCCCACAGTTTTCGATAATAATTTGGCTGGTGTGAATAAAAGGCTTGCCTTTTTTCTGTATTTTCTAAAAGTTGAATAAATTCTTCCAACGCTTCCGACGAGCTTTCTTCTTTCACTACTACCCCCTTTTTCTGCGCTAATTTGATGTTGTATCTTGTCTTCTCATGCATATTGGCCAGCAGTTTTTCCTCCGACAATGTCAGGTCAATATAAATAGTATGTCTAGGCAGAATCGGTTTGCCAATTTTACATTCTACATTTTGCATTTTACATTCAGTAATAGGTTCTATTTTCAAAAACAAGGCCTTTTCCTTCTTACAATATTTTTCTATTTCTTCTAATTCCTGTTCACTCGGGGCTTCACTTCGTGGCAAGTACGCTACAGTGTAAGGGAGGTGGGGGACTCGGTGGAAAAAAATCTGAAATGCTTTATTGCCCGAAGCCAATCTGAGTACCCTTTTGACGTTTGGTGTCGTCAGACGGAAATCACCCCACTGCCAGGATTGGGTAATATGATCAGCTAATTTGTTAAGCGTCTCTGGATCATCAATAGTGCGGATTGCAGCCATTGGAACAATTTTACTCTTTGTGCTAGTCTGATACCAATGGATCTAGGATCTGTTTTTGCTCGCGTGTCTGGAAAGTTTTCCCAAACTTCACCAGGCAAAGAAAGCCTGCTGGCCATCAAGCTGTCTTCGCATTCCGTGGTGGCTGTAATCTGGTCCGTCGAAGATGGCAAGGTCCTTCTCGGTGAGCCCGCAACTGCCCAAATTTCTAAGCCGAACTGGAACGGGTTGTTAACCGCCTGCGATCAAGCCATCTCTCAAGCGTCCGCCGATTCCCCAGACGTCGTCAAGGCGGTTTTTGCTGTGCCGTTCGATTGGGT
>CAZQWX010000151.1:0-1507 GCA_964597255.1 uncultured Gammaproteobacteria bacterium
GGCTAGGATTTCCGGATGAAGAACCGCTGCGTCAATCCAGTCGTGGCGCAGCCAGTCCTGGATTTGGAAAGAGAGATTTTCATCGTGAGCTTTGGGGTCTTGGAAAACACTGGTGCCGGCAACTCGCAATTGACCAGCTGATGTCAGAGACAGAGCAACTGTGGGCGAGGCCAGAGCGCCTAAAACGATCAGGAAAGCTGCAATACCAACAAGCTGGTGTTTAATCTTGGAAAAATAGATGACCAACAGTCCAAAAACAAACATTGGTACAAAAACCTTGGCCGCCTGATAGAGATATAACTCTAGTCCGAAGAAGACGGCCGCCAAAATCAAGAAGCGGCGTTTGTTGAGACCTGCAAGGAAAGCCAGCAGGCCAGCACTGGTAAAGAAAGCCAAACTGCCGGTTTCATATGCGGTTCGAGTGAATTGCAAATGCCAGGGAGAAATTGCCAACAGTAGTGCGGCAAATAACGGAACAGTCGGTGAGGAATCAGGAAAAAGTTTTTTTGCCAGGAAGAAGACCAGAATCACCGCTCCGACACCAAAAAGTGCTGACGGCAGCCTCACCGCCTGCTCGGTCTCGCCAAAAAGGGCCACTGCCGGCACTGTAAGATAGATATATAGCGGCGGTTTGTAGTCGTCGAGAGAGCGGAAGGCGATGGGAAAAGATTGACCATATTCATCACGGCCAGTCTTAAGGATAGAATAAGCGTTGTAGCCAATGGCTGCCTCGTCAAGATTGATCCCTGGCGGGTTTGCCCCTAATTGATAGAATCTCAAGAAAAAGGCCAGAACGACGATCAAACACAGAACTAGGCCGGTCAACTTTTTAGTAAGCCTAAGGCTGGTAATCATAAAAGGCGATATTCCAGGACTTTCCAAAAAGCGATAATCGCGTCGGTAAAACGGATCTTTTTACCTTCAGTATATTCCCGACCAGTATACGAAATTGGGACTTCGTAAACACGAATGCCTTTTTTTAAAAGTTTACAGGTTACCTCAATTTCAAAATCAAAGCGTGAGGAGTGAATATCCAGGGACCGCAGCAGGGGGAGTGGTATCAGCTTATAACAGGTTTCGCAGTCAGAGATAGTGGTATCAAAAAGAAGATTGATTGATAAATTTAGGAGATCATTCGCTAATTTATGCCAGAAAAGCATGTTGCGGTGTGGCCCAAGAAATCTCGAACCAAAGACTACTTCTGACTTCCCATCTATTACCGGCTCTAACATAGCCGGGTAGTCGGCTGGGTCATATTCCATATCAGCATCTTGGATAATAACATGAGAACCGCTGGCTTTTGACAGCCCGGTAATTATGGCCGCGCCCTTCCCGGAATTTTTTGAATGGTGATAAATCTTTAGTCGCTTGTCCTTAGTTTTATCAAGTTGGTGAAGAATTTTTTTGCTGGCATCGGTCGAAGCGTCATTAACCACAATTAGCTCAAAAACTTCCTTCTGGACCAACACCCTATTAATAATATCTTTCAATGTTTTCTCCTCATTAT
>CAZQWX010000152.1:0-7653 GCA_964597255.1 uncultured Gammaproteobacteria bacterium
ACTGACCATAGCCGGCGATTACGAAAAATTTTGCCGAGCCGATAAGACTCAGCCAGAAAATCACTACCTTTCTATTTCCTCCTTGGTTAATAATCCCGCCGTCGATCCCACCTTTTCCACCACACTGCCGCTATTTTTAATTCCCCATTCCAGAGCTGTTTGTCCATCCTTACCATAATACATTGCCGCCAGAAAACCCGAAGAGAACGCATCTCCTGCCCCTGCCGTCCCGGACGGATGTTTGGCCACAGTTGGCAGTTCAAATTTTTGCCCCTGGTCATACACCATCGCCCCATTTGGCCCATCCGTCACTGCCACGATTCTTACTCCCAATTCCTCCACTCCCCCCAACATCTCCCCCTCTTCTTTATTTACAATCAAAATATCTGTTATCCCCAAAATCGGTGTTAAAAACGCTTTTCCTTGGCGCAAATCCTCTGTCCCCGGATTAAAGGCCAGCTGTATCCCATTAAATTCCTTCTTTAGCGCCAAAACCTTCTCAAACAGTTTTTCCGAATCCACCCCAGACGATGCCGTCAGATAAATCCATTCCGCCTTAGGAATTGCTTCCAGATCCGCTCCTTGCCCATGGTACGTCAGAATCGTTCGCTCTTGTTTATACACAATGACCGATGAGATGTTTGACTCTCGACCCGATTCCGTCACCGCCAACGACAAATCCACCCCATGTTTAAGCAGTTCTTTCTTAATCCACACTCCCCGATCATCATCCCCAAATGTCGTTAACAGCGCCGTCGCTACCCCCAGCTTGGCCAGCCCACACGCCACATTCGCCGCATTACCTCCAATATTCACCGCATATTTCGCCACCGGCACCTTGCCCCCATACCGCAGTCCCATAATGCAGTTTTCCCGATTAAGATCGCACTCTACCGTCGCCTCATCAATGAAGAAAAAATTGTCCTGGGTCGCATCCCCAATACACATAAAACTAGCTTTGTTTACAGAGGCATTTTCCATATCTTCATCGTATCATGACCAAGCTGCTGTTCCAATCTATTCTCGTTGACTTTTCCGCGCCAACACTTTCGCTACCGCCGCTTTAATATCCTTCGTCCCCATCCCATATTTTTCCAGTAGTTCCTCTGGTTTTCCCGATTCCCCAAACTGATTGCCCATCCCCACTGGCTCGATCGGCACCGGAAAGTTTTGCGCCAAACACTCTGCCACTGCTCCATGCAAACCACCAATAATTTGCTGCTCTTCTACCGTCACCACCGCTCCGGTTTTTCGTGCCGAGCTGATTATGGTTGCCACATCCAACGGTTTGAGTGTGTGGACATTAACCACCTCAACATCGCCCAGTTCCTCAGCTACCTCCAAGCATTTATAAACCAGCGCCCCGGTCCCAATGAGCGTCACCTTATTCCCCTCTCGCAATACATTTGCCCTTCCAATCTCAAACGACGCTTCTGAAGTCGTAAATGCCGGTGTCTTTTCCCGGCCGAACCGGATATATACCGATCCTGGCCAAGCTGCTGCTGCCACGACCGCTTTTTTTGTCTCCTCGTAGTCAGCCGGTGATATCACTACTAAATTCGGTAACACCCGGGTAATTGCCAGATCCTCCAGACCCTGGTGCGTCGCCCCATCCGCCCCCACCGAAATCCCCGCATGGGCCCCGATTATCTTCACATTGGCATTCGAATAGCACACTGACACCCGCAGCTGATCCCAATTCCGCCCCGGCGAAAACACCGCATACGACGCAATGAACGGAATTTTCCCTGACAATGCCAACCCCGCTGCCACTCCCATCATGTTTTGTTCTGCCACCCCACATTCAATAAATCTTTCCGGAAACTTTTTGGCAAAGTCTTCCACCCGTGTCGACTCGGATAAATCCGCCGTCAAAGCAACAATATTTGGATTCTTCTCTCCTAATTCCATTAATGCTTCCCCAAACCCATCTCGGCAACCTTTCATTTCTTTACTGGGAAAGTTGATAAATTGTGTCATTGAAATTTATTTAAATATTAGAAATTAGTAATTAGAAATTTTTTTCATCCTTCATGAACTATTCTTCCGCCTAATGTTCGTAACTCTTTCAATGCTTCTTCCCCTTGCTCCCTTGTCGGCGGTTTCCCATGCCACTGGTAATCGCCAGTCATAAACTCCACCCCTTTGCCCGGAATTGTGTCAGCAATAATCGCTGTCGGCTGATCTTCAATTTCCCACGACTCTTTGACCGCCGCGATTATTTCTTCCATCTGGTTGCCGTTGATTTCCAGAACATGAAAGTTCAGTGCTCGCAGTTTATCTGCCACCGGTTCCAATGGTTGTGTTTTCTCGGTATAACCATCAATTTGGATATTATTCCGGTCCAGAATATACGTCAGGTTGGAAAGCTTCCGGTTTCCCGCCAGCATCAATGCTTCCCATGTCTGTCCCTCATCTAACTCCCCGTCCGATCCAACTAAATATACCCGCCAGTTTTTTCTATCCATCTTCCCCGCCAGCGCCATACCCACTCCCACCGACATACCTTGCCCCAATGGCCCAGCCGAATTCTCAATCCCCGGCGTGTTCTCGTGATATGGCTTCCTGCCAGGGTAAACTTGTTCGTGATGTGGATGGCCTTGCAATCGACTATCTAGTTTTCGTAGTGTCAACAACTCATCCTGACGCAAAATTCCAGCATGAATCAGTGTTGTATATAAAATTGGGCATGTATGCCCGCACGACAGCACTAGTCGATCCCTCTCTTCCCAATCTGGATTTTTGGGATCATATTTCAGAAGCTCCCCAAAATACAACGCCGTAAAAATATCCGCCAAATCCAATGGTCCGGCCGAGTGCCCCGACCCGGCTGAAACGAGCATTTTGATCAAACCCTGCCTGATCTCATTAGCCTTCAGTTCTAACTCTTGAATAGTCATAGTTCAACTTGGGTGGCAGCAAGGAGAATCCCTTAGATGCGAGTCTCAGCGAGTGCTCAGGATCTGAACACAAGCGTTGACGAGCAATTTAAGGATTGCCGAGCTGACAAGACCCGCGACCTCAAACCGCCGAGACCTCACTACCCCCGACTCCTAATGCCTGAATCTTAATTAACACTTCTTCCGGTGTCGTCACAATATGATAGACCTGCAACTCTTCCGGTCGCAGATGCATATTTTTCCCAAACACCTCAATCACATCATGCCACCATGCCCCATACAAAATCAGTGGCTTATGGTGCCCAAAGTGCAGCCGGGCCAATCCCCAGGCCATCCCAAACTCCGAAATCGTCCCTGTCCCACCATTAAACACAATGTAGACATCTGACACGTCCATAATTGCCAATGTACGCTCAACATACGTCTTCGTCCGGATCTCTTCATCAAAATCATTTTCCGCATCCCGACCCTCATAAAATGCCGGGTGGTCGCTGTCTTTCGGGTCCCAATAATACGTAATGCCTATTGCCTTGCCTCCCCCGGCATGGGCGCCTTTCGTCGCTGCTTTCATCACTCCTGGCCCGCCACCGTCGACCACAATATAACCGTTCTCTGCCAACAGTTTTGCCACCTCAAATGCCGCCGTATAATCCCGGTCTCCAACCTTGGCATCCGCATAACCCAAAAAACCCACCTTAGAAATTTTCATATCTCTTCTTCCACTATCCTATTTTCTACTAATTTACTCCTCAGCTCTTCATACTTCTCTCGCGGCTCTTCCGCCGCCACAATATAATGACCCACCACTAACGTGCTTGGTTGACATTTTGCCACCTCGTCAATCGTCTCGACTGTGATCGCCCCATCCACCTGGATTTCCCCAAGAAAATTTTCCTCGTGTAAATCCGCTACTTTGGCCAATTCCTTTGGTAAAAATCCTTGACCCTGTTTTCCCGGCTCGATGTCCAAGATATTTACCGTGTCCACCAGTTCCAATATCGGGTCGGCATCAAAAATACTCGTCTCCGGCCCCACCGCCACACCCACTAGTATGTCTTCCAACAATATCTGTTCAATAATTTCGCGTAAATTACCTTCAATCTCATATTGCACGATAATCTTTTTAAACCCAGCCTCTATCAACTTTGGCACATAGTCCAATGGCTTTTGCACCATCAAATGGGCTTCAAACAGAATCTTATTCGTATACCCAACCACTATCCTCGCAATATCCTCTGGTCCCAACGTCTTAGTCTTTTCAAAGCTCCCATCATTGAAATCCACTTGTATTCGATCGGCAAACCCCACCAGCTTCTCCAGTCTCCGCCGAAACTGCTCAGAATCAGATTCTAATAATGAAGGAACAATATTCATAATCTCTTTCCGAATGCGTGGGTGGCAACAAATTTATTCGATAAAACTTAACGGCTTGCGATGAGCTGGTTTTTTGCAGCTTTCGGACATAGCTGCCGGCACTTGGGTACCGGCCAAAGCGGCGAAAGCGAAAAAAATTAGCGAGCCACAAACCAACAGTCAAATATCTACAACTAACCTTCCTCGAGTTTTTTAATCCTCACCTTATATTTCTCTTCTCCCGAAAACTTCGTTTCCAAAAACCGGCCAACCAACTTCTTTGCAAGTTCGGCACTGAAGCTATCTGTCCCCAAACACAGCACATTCACATCATCTTCTGCTCTTGCCGCTTTCACTTGGTCTGGGTCCACCGCCAAACACGACCTAATCTTGGGAAATCGATTGGCCACCATATCTACCATTACCCCCGACCCGCAAAAGAAAATTCCCTTTGGCTCGCGTGCCGCCGGCATAGTCTCTGGCGACGCACGGCCGGAGCCTTCGGCGGAGGCGGCCTCAATCTTTCCACAAGCCGCCCGTACAAATCCAATGGCATCATCTTCTGGATCAAAGCTCAGATTGCCCATATCTTCATATTTCTCGCTGGTCTCATCCAGAAACTTCTTCACTTCTTCTTTGCGCACCATCCCCCGATGATCCGACGCCAAATAAATCATGTCATCAGCATAACAAAGATTAACCAGACTTCCTACCCAGCCATTTGTCCAAATACCGATCCACTGTCAATCGGTCAGCCGGAGCCACCAGAATCAAGAGTGAAATTCCATACAACATCAAGTGTGGCCAGACCGCCTCGCGGAAATACAGCAACGACAATGTGATAAAAGCCATAAAAATCATCACCGTCAACCGCCGCCGAAACCCAATCAAGACAAAGACCCCAATCATCATCTCCACCATGCCCGCTCCGGCGGCAATATAGGTCGCGCTCCAGTTAAAAAAGAATTGGCCGAGGCGGTATTGATTAATAACGTCAATAGGAAGGAGCTGATGCTCAAACTTGATGTTCCAGGCTGTGTAAATTAACGCTAAGCCCAACCCAATCCGAATAATCGGCACTTCCCAGTTATCCCTCCACTTTACCAGTCGCGATTTCGCCCCAAATATAATTCTGTCTACTGATAAGAACCTCGACCCAAACAACGCCAGCGCCAGAAGTTCTCCCAGATAGTTCAGATAGGTCAGTAAATATTGGCCTACACTAACCGCCACAATAATATAAATCACCAGTCCCACCACTGCCGCCGCCTCCGTAAAAATTCCCAGAACAAAAGCAATTCCCACTATTACTTTGAGCCATAAAATAATCTGCCCAAGCGGAATTGTCACCAGCGACACTTCCGGCCCAAACACTACATTGCCACTAGCTCCATACAAAAATGAGGCTGCTATTGCCAACCGCACTACCAGAAGTCCCCAATTATTCAATCTGTCCAAGGCCACATCTAGCTTTTTCGCCCACGTAGTCCTCGACCACACTATCGCCAGTAAGAAAGCAGCTACTAAGATGCCTGTTACTGTTAACGTAGCAGAAAGATACTTTGTATCAAATAATGGTGCCAGTGGCGCCGTGGAGTAAGTCGCCAGCCCCTGTTGAAACACTGCCCTGGGCAGCACATATGCCTCGTGGGCCAAAACCGGTTTAACTAGTTCGAACATGGGCGCGGGAATAGTCCATCGTCGCGTCGGTCTTCTTGTGAGGATTAAATATGCCTTGCGGGTCAAATATTTGCTTAATCTGCTTAAAGATTTGATATATCTCACTCCCAAATTCTTTCTCTAAATATGGCCCCCGCATCAACCCATCATTATGCTCGGCCGTAATCGTTCCATGATAAGACAACACCAAATCGTAAACCTGTGGCGTTATCGCAAAAATCTTTTCCACCGTCGTCGGATCCTTCATGTTCATCAGGGGAATAATGTGCAAATTCCCATCGCCCAAGTGTCCCGAAATGGTGTACAAAATTTTATTGTCATCCAACAGTTTTGTCAGTTTCGGCCAGAAATCCGGCAGATCATTTGGATGCACTTCTAGATCATCAACAAACGGTGTCGGATAAACCCCTTTGACTTTCTCCCGCAGCAGTTTGAACGTGTCCCGCCGCAGTCGCCAATACTTGTCTGCCTCCATTTGTGTCGCGCAGAACCTTCCCCGCAAATGATACTTCGCCACAATCCCCTTCATGTGTTTAATCTCATCCATCTCTGTCCCCTCATCATCGCCTTCGAATTCCGCCAAGAGAATTAATTTCGGAATGCCTCCGGTTGCCACCAGCCACGCCTCCGGCAAAAACAACTTCACTGTCTCTAAGATCCCGTGTGCTCCCAACAGTTCTGCCATTTCTCGGGCATAGCGCAGATAAATCTTAAACGTGTTGTCATCGGTGATTTCTAAACTTGTCGGGGAGAGCGCCAACACCTCCTGGGTAAACTGCGGTAAGACCTTTAGGTCATTGAAGAACACCACATACAGTTTGTCGAACTTCTCTTTTGGAATCACTCGTACCTCTGCCTCAATCATTAGTCCCAATGTTCCCTGTGCCCCCACGAACAGCTTGGTTAGATCAACCATCCCTGGATCGCTCAACACGCTCCAAATGTTATAACCGCTACTGTTTTTAGATACTGTTGGTTTGGTTTTTGTAATCAGTTCTTTATTCATTGTCAGTAAATCAAGAACTTTTTTGTACACCTCCCCTTCAAAATCCTTCTTTGTTTTCGCTTCCTCAATACTAATTTTTCTAAAATTGTGCACTTTTCCATCTGCTAACACCATCGACAGACCTAACACATAATCGTGGGTCTTCCCATACCGCAGTGTCTTCTCGCCCCCCGAGTCGTTATTCACAATCCCTCCCATCGCTGCCATCTCTTTGCTCGCCGGATATGGTGGATACCACAAGTTTTTCAAGGCGAGCGTTTTTTCCAGATCACGGAAAAACACCCCCGGCTCCACTTTGGCATAATCCCGACCGATTTCACCAATCTGGTTAAAGTGGGGGATAAAATCCAGCAGTACCGAGTCAGTCAGCGGTCCGCCCGCCATGTCCGTCCCTGCTGCCCGGGCCGTTAAGGACACATTTTTGTCTCCATCTTTCCGTTTACTATTGACCCAATTGACTAGAGCCTCAACTTCCCCAGTATTCTTGGGAGCTACTACTACTCCTGGTTTCACTTCAAAAATGCTCGTGTCCCTGGCAAACTTCACCTTCGTTTCCTCATCAGTCGAAACCTCACCACCTACTACTTTTTTAAGTTCTTCAGGTAGATTATCCATATATCTCTTGTTATAGGTGGGAATGAGCTGATTTTTGCAGCTTTCGGTTATAGCTGCCGGCACTCGGGTACCGGCCAAAGCGGCGAAAGCGAAAAAAAT
>CAZQWX010000153.1:0-3575 GCA_964597255.1 uncultured Gammaproteobacteria bacterium
CCTTCGGCAACGGCTGAAGCTGAAACATGCTTCAGTGGAATTGGCCCTGCGTAAGAAACACCCGGAGGCTGACGAATTTTACACTAAAATAGGCTTGCGGCCGGGGCAAATCCGCGACCAGGCCGCCAGGATTCTCTCCACTGGAGCTCTTGCTGGGACATTATTGCTCTCCGCTCACTCAGCGATACCCACCCCTCAACAGAATATAAATAGTAGTGTCGCAAGCTATGTTTCCACTAACTCTCCGGCACTACTGCAAATGCAGGCAGTTGATAATCTGCGGACTATTCTGCCACCAGTGGGTCAGTGGTATTTGGATTCCGACCAAGAAACAAAAATCAGTGACCTCTTAAAAAATATCTATGGCATCAACGCTAGAGCCGAACTGGATGGAAATAGATTACCTACCAGTTATGGCCGGATGGGAGCGGAACAACTGTTACCAAGATACCCAGGTGACACCGCAGAGCAACACGAAGAGTATGTGAACAAAGGTCAAACTCCCGGCCTTGGCGGTTGGGGTTACTTCGCCCCGTCGAAGCAAGCTCTCACTCCCCAACTGGCAGTGACAGAAAAATATTATGTTGCAGTTCCGATTATGTATCTGCCCGATTGGCAACAAAAGGTCAGGTATTATGTGGACTGGTTTAAGTACCGTCATGTGGTGGTGGTCAACCCGGCCAACGGCAAGGTGGTGGTGGCGGCAGTCGCCGATGCTGGTCCAGCCGATTGGACCGGTAAACATTTTGGCGGGAGCCCGGCAGTAATGGATTATCTAGGAATAAATTATGGCGCGCAAAATCACCCGGTGGTTTTGTTATTCCTGAATGACAAGGATAAAGAAATCCCTCTCGGACCTTTGGAATATAATGTGGTTATTAACAGAGAGATGACGACCGATAAGGTATAAATCAAAAATCAGAATGCAAAATTACAATTCAAAATATAAAACTGACTTAAAAGATCGTTGTTTTAGATTCAGTCTGGCCATAATTACACTCATTGACACGTTGCCAAACAAACGGGCTGCGTGGGTGATAGCCGATCAATTATTACGATCGGCAATGTCAATTGGGGCAAATTTAATTGAAGGTGGTGCAGCTAGTTCACGCCTAGAATACAAGAAATATTATGAAATTGCACTCAAAAGTGCCAACGAAACTAAATACTGGTTGTCGCTCTTGGAAAGCTCGAGGCTCGCTGACAAGATTAATGTAGAACCACTGCTGTTTGAAGTCAATGAATTAGCGAAAATGTTAGCTGTCGGTGTCATGAGATTAAAGAATAAACTTTGAAATTTTACCTTACAATTTTGATTTTTAAATTTTGACTTTTGACTTATGGTCAAGGTTTTCTACGATCATCTGATAGTTCATGAAGAAATAATTGCCGAGTTGGATCGTTTTACGATTGCTGTTGATGAGCGAGAAGAGCTGGTATCTTTGATTGATCAGACACTGCACACGCAGATTATAAATGTTATACTTACTCACCTACCGAAGAAAAAACATAAAGAGTTTCTGACCAGGTTCCACCAATTTCCAGATGACGAAAAACTGTTGGATTATTTGAGGGTTGAAACGGGCATAGATATAGAAAGGGCCATTCGGGACCAGGCTGTCGGTGCTAAAAAAGAGCTGCTGGCAGAAATTAACCGGGCGAAAAAAAGATAATTTTAAGTTTTTCTTCAGTCGGAAAATTTAACCTGTCGCCATATGAAGAAAGAAGCGCTACTCTATTGTTTGATAGTCACCTTTATCCTTCTGCCGAAACCAGCCTATGCCTATCTAGACCCCGGCACTGGTAGTTATCTTTTTCAAATTTTCATTGCTAGTCTTCTGGGAGGCGTTTTCTTTTTGAAGAGCTACTGGCAAAAAATTAAAGATTGGTCTAACAACCGTTCAGCCAAAAAAGACTTAAAGGCCCAAAAGGAAAAAAAGACTAATGAATATAACTAGAAATACTGCTTCATTTCGCGACCCCAGTGGTTTTGTTTTTCAATACCAGGACAAGTTATTTCGCCAGGTCAATCAGAGTTATAAACAGGACTATGACTTTCTTATGCAGTCTGGCTTGTATAAGAAATTAGTCAACGAAAAATTATTAGTTCCCCACAAAGAAGTAACACTATCCGGTCAAACATCGGATGTATATAAAACCATTCGGCCTGAAGTTATTCCTTTTATTTCCTATCCGTATGAATGGAGTTTTAGTCAACTGCAGGATGCAGCGTTATTAACTTTGCAAATTCAGAAAATTGCTTTGGATTTTGGCATGACTCTCAAAGACGCTAACGGGTTTAATATCCAATTTCTCCATGGTCGGCCGATACTGATTGACACTCTCTCGTTTGAAACCTATCAAAAAGACCAACCTTGGGTGGCGTACAAACAATTTTGCGAACAATTTTTAGTGCCACTGACTCTTGCTTCAGATAGGGATATTTCCATGATCCGGTTACTTAGTGTTTTTCCTGATGGTATTCCCCTGGATGTGGCCGACAAACTGTTGACGCTTAACGCCAAACTCCATCCTGGTGCCTTTTTACATGTGGTGATGCACAACCGGAGTCAGAAAAAATATGCCGATGTGGCATTAAAAGGAACGGAAAGACATAGTGAGTTTAGTTTGCAATCTCTGAGAGGACTAATTGATAGCTTGGAAGGGGCAGTAGGTAAACTGACCTGGAAACCTCAAGGAACAACCTGGGGAAGCTATTATCAAGAAACCGACCGGCCAAGCTATAGCCAACATGGTTTTGATCAGAAACAAAAAATTGTGGCAAACTATTTGGGAAAAATAAAGATTAAAACTCTCCTGGACCTGGGTGCCAACAGTGGTTTGTATAGTCGACTGGCGGCCAAGAAAGGCATTTTTTCTCTGGCAGTGGACAGTGATCCGGTGGCCGTAGAAACTAATTATCAGCAGGTAAAAAAAGACCAGGAAGATAATATTTTGCCACTATGGCTGGACTTGACTAATCCCTCGCCCGCTTTGGGTTGGGAAAACACCGAGCGCGGTTCGTTTTGGTCACGCTGGCAAGGTGATACAATTCTCGCCTTAGCTTTGGTTCATCACTTAGCCATCGGTCACAATTTGCCACTACTGATACTGGCAGAATTTTTCGCTGCTCACTGCCAGAATTTAATCATTGAATTTGTTCCCAAAACAGATAAACAGGTTAAACGACTGCTCCAAAGTCGGGAGGACATTTTTCCAGATTATAATCAAGAGGCTTTTGATAAAGAGTTTAGTAGATATTTTAATATTAAGGAAGTAAGGAAAGTCGTTGACAGCGAAAGAATAATTTATCTGATGACAAGGAAAAAGTTATGAAGGAAAAATTGCAAGCACTTTTGGATAGAAGACTGGCCACCCCAATCCTTTTTGCTCTGGCCTTTGTTCTAGTTTTATTTGCTAACAATATTAGTCAACTGTCGGCACGCGATTTGATCAACCCATTACGAGTAGTTCTGCCGATGACCTTAGCCTTAATGGCACCGTTCTTTTTATTAATTAAGGATCGGAATAAGGCCTCAGTTTATGCCTCACTCTTTGTTATTTTCTTCTTTTGC
>CAZQWX010000154.1:0-11638 GCA_964597255.1 uncultured Gammaproteobacteria bacterium
ACCTAGGTATAACCGTATTACAACCTTCAGAATTAGCCAAGTTGTCCTTAGTTATCTATCTGGCAGCCTGGCTAACCACTAAGGAAACTGGCCGGCTCTTGTCATTCCTCCTTCTGGTTGGTCTGTTGGTCGGCCTGATCATCCTCGAGCCTGACATGGGCACCGCTCTGATTCTTCTTGGTTCTGCTATGACCATGTATTATCTTTCCGACAGTTCGATGTTAGGTCTGCTTTTCTTGGCACCATTGGTAGCTATGGGTGGGATTGGGCTAGCCGTGCGGTCGGCCTATCGGCTCAAGCGAGTAACCACCTTCCTCAATCCTGACGCTGATCCCCTTGGCGCCTCTTATCACATTCGTCAAATATTGATTTCTCTGGGCAGTGGTGGTCTGTTTGGTCTTGGTCTGGGCAACTCCCGGCAGAAATATTCTTATCTGCCAGAAGCAACTACTGATTCGATCTTTGCCATCATCGGTGAAGAACTAGGCTTGATTGGCACTACCGTTCTAATCATTGTCTTTGTCATCTTCATCTATCGCTCCATCCGACTAACTTTGGCAGTTGATGATAAATTTGGCCGGCTGTTGGGCATGGGCATTGTCAGCTGGTTAGCCATCCAAATTTTGGTCAATCTTGCTTCCGCTGTGGCTCTGATTCCACTGACCGGCGTTCCGTTGCCTTTTGTGTCCTATGGTGGCTCGGCGTTGGTGATTGAGTTGATCGGCGTGGGAATACTTGGCAGCATCTGGCGCCAGGCCAAACATTAGCGTTTGATAATATAATATAAAAGCGTAATAACATTCATTATGGACAACGAGAAAACCAGAATTTTTATTACCGGCGGCCATTTTTCCCCGGCTATGGCTGTAATTGAAGTCCTGAAAACCCAAGGAAACTGGGACATTTTCTATGTCGGCCGTAAACACTCCATGGAAGATGACCAGGCTATTGCTTTGGAATATCTTGAACTGGCGGCCCGTGAAGATATCCGCTATTTGGTGATCAATGCCGGAAGGTTGCAGCGTAAGTTTTTCGTGCAGACATTGCAGTCCATCAAGGCTCTGGTCAAGGTCGGTCTGGGTTTAGTCCAATCAGTTTTCTGGTTAATCCGCTATCGACCCAGAGTCATTTTGTCTTTTGGCGGTTACGTGGCATTACCAGTGGTCTTCGTCGGCTGGTTAATGCACATTCCTATTGTTACCCACGAACAGACCGTGGTCTCGGGACTCTCTAATCGACTAATTGCTTTCTTTGCCAGCGAGGTGCTGGTCTCCTGGCCGGAATCACTCCCGCGTTTTTCTAGGGGAAAGAAAGTTATCCTATCTGGCGATCCCATTAGAAAAGCCTTGTTAGATGCGATTAAAACCGCTCCGGTTGGCTCGAAGTCACCTGTGAGTTTGCCAGTTATCTATATTACTGGTGGCAATCAGGGTTCGCATGTTCTCAATCAAGCGGTAGGGGAAATCCTGCCGCAACTGCTTGATAAGCATATCGTCATCCACCAAACCGGTGACTCACAAATTTATGCTGATTTCGAAACTCTCACTGAAAATAGAAATAAGCTCAGCCCAGAGCTGCAAACGCGATATAAACTGTATAAATTCCTGGAAGAAAACGAAGTAGCCGAGACCTTAAATCAAGCCAGTCTGGTAATCAGCCGGTCCGGAGCCAATACGGTCACGGAACTGATGGCCAAGGGTCTACCAGCTATCTTTATTCCTATTCCCTGGTCTGACAGTGGTGAGCAGGAGCAGAATGCCCAAATGATGGCCAGTCGGGGGGCCGCGACGGTAATCCACCAAAATGATCTCACTGGTCGTGTGCTGTTGCAGACCATTTCCGACATGGAGACGTCGTTGTCAAAGTTTCAGGAAGCAGCCAAACAATGTCAACAATTTGTCCGGCTGGATGCAGCAGAGACAATCGTTCATGAACTCTCTGAAATTATGTCAGCTTCTACTAAATGAAGAAGATTATTGTTAGCCTTCTAGTTTTTTTAATAATTATTGTCCCGCTAAGTATTCTGATCTACCAACATTTAAGTCCCACACCATTAAAATTGCCATATTTTAGTCCGAACCCCCAGGACGTTTTGACTGATACCCTAGCCAAAAACGGCCTACCGATCACTGGCCAGATCATTGTCCAAGGCCCGACACTAGAAGCTTCCATTTCTGGTTTTTTGGTCTACTTTTCCTCAGATAAAGATCTAGCATTGCAAGCCCGGACTTTACAATTGGTTCTGCCACGCCTTAAAATGGATACCAAGACCGCGCGCGTAATTGACCTGCGGTTTAATAAGGTAGTTATCAGATATTAATGGCCAAAGATAAGGTTATCACTGTCATCGATATTGGTTCCTCAAAAACCACCACGGTGATTGCTACATCCCTTAAGGAAGATGTCCTCTCGGTCATTGGCGTCTCGACCGTTCCATCTAAGGGTCTACGTAAGGGTCAAGTGGTGGACATTGATGAAGCGGTTGCTGGGATCTCGGGCAGTGTCGAGGCGGCAGAACGGATGGCTGGCTTATCGATTGGTTCCGCCTACGTTTCCATTGGTGGCGCTCACATTACTTCGCAAAACAGCAAAGGTGTCGTGGCGGTTTCGAATCCTGACGAAGAAATTTCTGCTGTTGATATTCAGCGGGTTGTTGAGGCTGCCCGGGCAGTTTCTTTACCATCATCACGCGAGATCCTCCATGTTTTGCCGAGGGAATTTGTCGTTGATGGCCAAGCGGGGATTAAAGATCCGATTGGCATGACCGGTGTTCGGCTGGAAGTAGATACTCAAATCATCACCGGTTCGACCACGGCGATTCGTAATCTGGCCAAATGTGTTGGTGAGGTTGGTGTGGATATCGAAGGTGTGGTTTCTGCCGGTTTGGCTTCCTCCGAAGCGGTTCTGTCCGACACCGAAAAAGAGCTTGGTGTGATTTTGGTCGACATCGGAGCAGGCACCACAGATGTTGCCATTTGGGTCGATGGTGCCTTGTCCTATTCCTCAGTCCTGCCGGTCGGAGCCAGGAATGTGACCAATGACATTGCCGTGGGCTTGCGTGTCAGCCTGGAAAGCGCTGAGAAAATCAAACTGGAGCTATCGTCCCGGATGAAACCTAAATTAGCGGTGGAAATGGTGGAATCGCCACGGGAACGACTTGGCGATGAGTTGGATATCAGTCATCTTGAGTTGACCGAGGATCTCAAAAAGCTTTCCCGCAAAACTTTGGTGGATGGCATCATTAAACCCAGGCTTCTGGAAATTGCTACTTTTGTTGGGATGGAGTTGACTAAGAGTGGTTTTGCTGGCATGACTCCATCTGGGGTAGTCATCACCGGTGGTGGTGCTGAAACCGTGGGCATTTTGGAAGCTTTTCGCCAACGTATGGTCATGCCCACCAGGATTGGGACCCCACTAGACGTCCACAGTGGTCGCACAACGGCTCTTTCTGGGCTTCTGGATGAACTGGTCTCGCCGCAGTTTGCTACAGCTATTGGTTTAGTGCTTTACGCAACCAAAGACGCTGGTGGCGCGGGTCGAGAAAAAAACTTGCCAATGGTGTCCTTGCCAAACATGGCATCCTTTGGTAAGATGGCCGGGAAACTGTCCTTGGGAAATATTCCCAACAAAGTGACCAAACTTCTTAAATCATTCCTGCCCTAAGAAATTGAATATTGAGTCGAGAATACATAAGCTTGGAGTGGGCATCATCTATTCCAGATTCTATATTCATAATTCTTGATTCATGCTGATTAAGCCTGATCTGACCCGTTTTGCCAAGATTAAAGTCATCGGTGTGGGTGGCGGTGGCGGTAATGCCGTTGCCTCCATGATTAATAGTGGCACGATTAATGGTGTCGACTTTGTCGCCGTTAATACTGATGCCCAGGTCCTTCTGGCCAATCCCGCACCGACCAAAATTCAGATCGGTGAGAATCTCACCAAAGGTCTAGGTTCTGGTGGCGATCCGGTCGTTGGCAAACAGGCGGCTGAAGAATCAGCTCAGAAAATTCAGGAAAAAGTAGCTGATGCGGATATGATTTTTATTGCTGCCGGCATGGGAGGCGGCACCGGCACCGGGGCTTCTGCCATTATTGCCGATATCGCCAAAAAGGCCGGTGTCCTCACAGTTGGGGTAGTTACCAAACCGTTTGCATTTGAAGGTACTGCCCGGGCCGTGGTGGCTGAAGAGGGCATTGCTGAACTCAAGGACAAGGTTGATGCTTTGATTGTCATTCCTGATCAGCGCATTCTGGAAACGGTGGACAAAAAAACCACTTTGCTTGAAGCCTTCAAAATTGCCGACTCCGTTCTGTCTGCTTCCGTCCAGGGTATTTCTGATCTGATTGTCATGCCAGGCTTGATTAATCGTGATTTTGCCGATGTCAAAAGCATTATGGCCAATGCCGGCTCGGCCCTGATGGGTATTGGTATCGGCACTGGGGAAAATCGGGCCGGGACCGCTGCCCGCCAGGCGATTGCTTCACCTCTATTGGAGTTAACAATTGACGGAGCCAAAGGCGTGCTGTTTAACATCATCGGCGGCAAAGACCTGACTATGGCCGAAGTGGATGATGCTGCCAAGATTATTTCTTCCGCCGCCGATCCTGATGCCCGAATTATCTTTGGTGCTACCATCGACGAATCCCTGGTTGACCAAATCAAAGTCACGGTCATTGCTGCTGGTTTTGATGAATCCCGCCAACGCATGCGGGAGATGCGCTATGAACGCCCGGCAGAAGTGCCGACTGCCACTTCCGGCCAATATGGCACCAGTTCTAATCTAAGTACTGATGATTCACAGACAAAACAACCAGCCGCTCAGCCTAGCACTAATGGTAAGAAATCTCATACTGACGATGCCACCGCCAACCCCGACGAATTTGGTGAAGAATTTGATATTCCTGCCTTCCTAAGGAAAGGGAAGTAAGTTGATATCCAGCAGTTTTAATCCTATAATATAAACATGCTGCAGACACTTAATGAGATTTTTCGAGGAAAAAATTCGGTCAGATTAAAGGCTAACAATGACTTGGCTGTTGTGATGGGGGAGTTGAACAAAATTGAAGTATCTTCTTTAAGGTTTGATAATTCCCACCGAGAGGTTAGAGCTACTCCTGCTTGTAATCGTTTGGTTAGACGATTATCTACAAATCTCGATTTATTTCCTGATGCGGTTGAAAGTGGAGATCTCTTTTCATGGCGTGGTAAGGGCGCAATCGTTGAGGCTATCAGCTGCAGACTAACTGACAACTCTGAGGCTGGCAATCTTCGAATTGCCAGAAAGGTAAATAGTAGAACTGCTGTCAGTATTGATTTTACCCGACTCAATGGTGAAATTGATGATGAACATGACGACGTCTATGCAGTGGTCTACAAAAAAGTTGATTTACCAACAAAAACTGAATGGTTTGGATGGCACCAAGAGGGAGATATGGTTGATATTGAAGATCAGCCAGCATACAGGATCAGTGTCTTATCAACTGGTGGCAACATACTCTCAAGGATTGAGGCTGATTTAGGGAGTGCCCGAGTAGGTTCACTGTTAATTAAACCTCTTGATTCGTATATCAGAAATAACATCTGATCAACTTACTCCTATAGAAAGGGAAAAAAGTAGTTGTGGCTGACAACGAGATTATTGCCATCTTTGATGATAACCCTATCTCCATCTTTGGCTTACGGACCTTATTAGAGACATACGGCTTTGTTGTTGCTGGAGTTGCTAAATCAGTTGCTGAGGCAAGAAAACTTGTACTAAGTGATGCAATCTTTACTCTTGCCATGATTGATGTAAGGATGCCAAAACCAGAAGACGGCAAAAGTGTAAATGACTTACTAGCCAAAACATAGACCAGATGTTAAAAGAGTTACAATCTCGGCACGTGACACGCCAGACTGGCCTGGGTTGAGAGGCTCTCTAGTAAGAGATCTACCCGGAGAAGAAGTAGCAAACTTTATACGTAAGCTGTGACAGAAGCTCCAAGTTAATGTTATACTGAATCTATAACCGAGAAAATTATTGGCTACCTTCTTCTGACAAGCGGCATCCTTTTAATTTTATTATCAGCCTTAAATATCTATCTGGTCTTCACCGGCCAGGCCCAACCGGTCAAACTATTTGACTTCCCGGCCATTTCCCTGGATTTGACCCAACAGCTGACCGCGGGCTTACCCGCCCAACTGGCTGGCAACTTGGGGGTCAGCTCCAAACCGACCCAGATTATCTCGGCTGACATGATCAACCAATCATCCAATATTCTCGCTCAACTCCTGCTTATGGGCTTTGTCGCCTCCGTTGGCCAGAAACTGGCCTCCCTTGGCGTGCAACTTGTTCGACCAATTGTGGTAAAATTAAACGAACAAAAGCTTTGAGGCAGTAATCACTGCGTTTATCCCGAGTACGATCGAGGGAGAGCTTTGGGGAAGAAAGTCCTCCAGGTGCGGACAACTAGACCCCCATAAATAAGAACAAACAAGGGTGGTACCGCGGCATTTCGTCGCCCCTTATACTAGGGCGACTTTTTTGTTTTAATAAAGGAGGTGAGAAAAATGAAAACGTATGACCGAGAATCAAACTTAACATCTGAAGGGTTAGTTGGTCCGGTACGTAAACATCGGGTTGTGTTAGCAGGACCTAAACCTGTAACTTTCTATCGTGGTTATACTGATCGACTGGCAGATAATGAGGTTCTAGTTGATGGTAAACCACGTAAACTGGACCAAAGCACACGATGTGACTTATTAGTAGTTTAAATGGCTAAAAAAATGAGTTTTAAACCAGTTTCCAGCCAAGTAAACTTCCCAGAAATGGAGGAGAACACATTGCGTTTCTGGAAAGACCAGAAAATCTTTGAAAAAAGTGTCGATAAGGCAGCACCACACGGTAACTGGACCTTCCTGGATGGTCCGCCATTTGTTACCGGCATGCCGCATTACGGAACATTGATGTCCAGTATCCCCAAAGATGTTTTTGGCCGTTATTGGACCATGAAGGGCTACCATGTTCGTCGGGTTTGGGGTTGGGATGGTCATGGCTTGCCGATTGAAAACAAGGTTGAGAACAAGCTCAAACTAAAACGAAAAAAAGACATTGAAGAAGTTGTTGGTGTCGGAAGGTTTATTGCCGAGTGTCTGGGCTATGTTCAGGAAGTCTCAGCTGAGTGGGAGTGGTATGTCGATCATATCGGCCGATGGGTGGATTTTAAGAATGCTTATAAGACCTGGGATTTACCCTATATGGAAACAGTTATGTGGGTGTTTAAACAGATTTATGACAAAGGTTACATCTATAAAGGTTTGCGGGTGTCGTTATATTGCCCTCACTGTGTCACGCCCATCTCCAACTTTGAGGTCGCTATGGACGCTGATAACTATCAAGATATCACTGAGCCATCAAATGTCTATAAATATCAATCAGTTACCGATCCAAAAACATTTTTCTTGGCCTGGTCAACCACGCCCTGGACAAAGATTTCCACCCCCGCCCTGGCCGTCAATCCCAAACTAACCTATGTGAAAGTTAAACAAGGTGATGAGTTCTATATCTTGGCTAAAACAACACAAGCAATACTCCTACCAAATCCTAAGTATGCCGTGGTCGAAGAATTTGCGGGCGAAAAACTGATCGGCCAAAAATTTGTCGGTCATTTCGACTTCTTCAAACATGAACCAGGCAAAAAGGTTTTTGAAATAATCGGCGGGGAATTTGTAACCGCGACCGAGGGCACAGGAATTGTTACCATCGCCGCCTATGGCGAAGAAGACCTCGATGTCATGAATAGGTATAATGTTCAGATAGTTTTACACCTGGACGAAGAGGGGAAAATTAAACCCGAAGTGGGTATGTGGGCGGGAGAGTCCTATTTGGAGGCGAACCCAAAGATCAATCACTATCTGGCGGATAAGGGTCTGGTCTATCGTCAGGACCAAATCACCCATTCGGTGCCAACCTGTTGGCGCTGTCACGAGCGACTCATTTATGCTCCCCAAAATGCTTGGTATATCAACATCCAAAAACTTAAGCCCCAGTTGGAAAAATCTAACGAGGCTGTTAATTGGTTTCCTCAACATTTCAAACACGGTCGGTTTCTCAACAGCTTGCAGGCCGCTCCGGATTGGTGCATCTCCAGAAGTCGCTATTGGGGATCGCCAGTGCCGGTGTGGGAATGTGTCTGTGGTGAAAGATTTGTTCCTGGATCAATTGCCGAGCTAGAAAAAGCTTCCGGCGAAAAAATTACTAACCTTCATAAACCCGGTATCGACGAGATGACAATAAGTTGTCCAAAATGTGGGCAAAGAATGGTTCGGACACCAGAAGTTCTAGACAGTTGGGTAGAAGCTGGATCGGCGTCATTTGCCGAGCGGCATTTTCCCTTTGAGAAAGGGGCTAAGTTGGAAGAATTTTTCCCGCCCGATTATATTGCCGAATACACCGGCCAAATTCGTGCTTGGTTTTATGTGTTACATGTCATCAGTAACGCGTTGTATGACAGTATTGCTTTCAAAAACGTCTCCGTCACTGGGGTCATCTTAGGTACCGACGGGCGCAAGATGAGTAAGAACTTTGGCAACTACCCGGATCCAAAGGAAATGATCCAAAAATATGGTGCCGATGGTTTGCGTCTTTACCTTCTCGATAGCCCAGTGATGAACGGGGAAGATATTCGCATCTCCGAAGAAGAATATAAGATGCAAGTCAGAGGTTTTCTTCTCATTTTTTGGAATGTTTATAGCTTTTTTGTAAGTTATGCCAATCTGGACAGATGGGAACCCAGTACTAAACAAACTGCGTCGAAACAGATTCTTGATACCTGGATTTTAGAAAAACTTTCTAAACTCTCTGCTGAAGTTACGGATAATCTGGAATCCTACGATACTGTATCTGCCATTGATAACATCAAAGAGTTTATTGCTGATCTGTCAACTTGGTACATTCGTCGTAGTCGGGATAGGGTTGGGCCTACAGCCACGGATAAAGATGACAAGGAAGCATTTTATACTACCTGCTATGAAGTTTTGACCACATTGTGCAAACTTTTAGCTCCATTCACACCGTTTATCGCAGAAGAGATGTATAAAAACTTAACGAACAAAGAAAGTGTTCATTTAGAAACTTGGCCTCGCCTCGCCGAAACTTCAGTGAAGGCGGACCCACTTCTTGAAGACATGACACTGGTCCGTAAGATATGTGAATTGGGCCACGCCCAAAGAAAGGAAGCTGGGATCAAAGTTCGCCAGCCACTACGATTGGTAACGGTTAGTAGTCCAAGTCCAAGCACCGCGAGTCTAAGTGGAGAATTGGTGGCATTAATCAAAGACGAACTTAATGTCAAAGAGATCAAGTGGACGGAAGGTAAAGAGCTCATGGTCTCATTGGATTTAGACTTAGACTCGGAACTTCTGGCCGAAGGCCAAGCCCGGGAGTTAGTGCGCCAGATTCAAGATAAACGCAAAGAATTGGGGACTAAACTGGACGAAAAAGTGCTGGTTACTCTGCCAGATTGGCCTAAGGACTATGAGAGTTATATTAAACAACAAACTTTGGCTACAAAACTGGTTTCGGGCGATACATTCTCGGTTCAAAGACCGACAGACTAACTTTGTCAGACAATGAAACTTGCTCCGCAATTTGATTGGGTTATTCCTGTCTGCATGTTGATCCTGGCCGGATTTGGGGCGGCCATTATTGGTAGTGTGGCTCCAGAATACCTAGGTTCTCAGCTGGTCTTTTACGTCGGTGGTCTGGTGGCTTTTTTCTTATTCTCCCGGATCGACTACCGAATCTATGCCAGTCTATCCTGGCCAATTTATATTCTGTCCTTGGTTCTCCTAGCCATCACCTATGTCATAGGCATCGAGAGTCATGGAGCTTTGCGCTGGATTCCCTTGGGCCCATTCCATCTGCAATTTTCGGAAATCCTCAAACCATTCTTAATTGTTGCTTTTGCTTCTATTCTGACAAATAAACCAAAGGAAAACAGTTTCTTGAATTTTATCTTACGGTGTTCCTGGATAATTTTGCCGGTTTTTCTGGTTCTTAAACAACCTGATCTGGGCAGTGCCGTGGTGTTTCTTGTGGCCTTTGCCGCTATGATTTTTGCCTCTGGAGCCCAATTATCATACCTCTTATCTACTATTATCCCAACCGTGCTTTCTATTCCTGTTTTTTGGCACTTTTTGGCCGATTATCAAAAAAACCGTGTCTTTAGCTTTCTAAATCCCAACTCCGATCCGCTAGGGGCGAGTTATAACGCCATTCAGGCGGTTATTGGGGTAGGTTCTGGTCTGCTTTTTGGGCGGGGCTTAGGCCGCGGCACCCAATCACATCTGCTTTTTTTGCCGGAGCACCATACTGATTTTGTTTTTGCCTCCTTGGCTGAGGAATTGGGTTTTGTCGGTGCCGCCATAGTTTTAGCGGTATTTTTTGTGTTGATCTGGCGGATCATGACAATTGTGTCCAAAGTGGCTGATCCCTTTGCAAAAACCGCCGTTTTGGGCATGGCCTGTCTGCTTCTGGCCCAGCTGGTGATCAATATTGGTATGAACATTGGTCTCTTCCCAGTGACGGGTATTACCCTGCCATTAGTCTCTTATGGCGGCAGCTCAGTCCTCTCGGTCATGATTACCATGGGTATCATCGAAAACATCAGTGAAAGTCTGAATCAGGACGCAGTAACCCTCCATATTGTTTAATCAGCTCTTCTTGTGTAAAATCAGAGCATGGATTTCGCTGTGGTCAAAATTTCTGGAAAGCAATATCTGGTTTCGCCCGGGGATACTATTGTGGTCGAGGGCCTTTTGGGCAAAGTTGGTGAGATACTAAATTTTTCAGAAGTACTTTTGACCGGTATCGCTGATCAAGTAATCATTGGCACACCCTTGGTCCCGCAGGCCAGTATTAAGGCTGAAGTTGTTGCAGCCGGCAAAGGTGAGAAGATTCGGGTGGTTAAATTCAAAGCCAAAAGCCGCTATCGGAGAGCCACAGGATTCCGACCATTAATCACGACACTGAAAGTTACCTCGGTTGGTGACACGGGCGAGAAAAAAGAGGCTAAACCGGTAGTAAAACCTGCAACTCGCAAAAAAGCAGCTAAGTGACGTGCAATATATCTTTATCCTCGGTAATACTCCGGACCTGGATCGGGCTGAACTAGCGGCCATATTAGACTTCAAAACCATCTACTCTCAGAACCAGGTACTAATTGCTGACTGCGAAGAGCTTTCTGTGGACTTTTTTAATCGCTTGGGCGGCACAGTCAAAGTCGGGAAAATCCTTGATCAGGCTATAGTCGATTATCTCCTGACTACTGGCCAAACAAATATCGACTTCGGCCTGAGTTTCTATGGTACATCAGTCGATATTCGCCGTAGCAAAGAGATAAAATCTTCCTTGGTAGAACAAGGTATCAAGTGCCGCTTTGTTCTCCCCAAATTATCAGATAACGAATTATCCAGTGTGGTGGTGGCCAAACAAAAACTGACTGAATTTTTAATCGTCGCAACCCCTGCTGGGGAAATTGTGGGTAAAACTGTTTGGGTTCAGGATTTTGAAAGTTGGAACAAACGCGATTACGGTCGGCCGGCAGTCTCGGCCCATCTTGGCATGTTGCCGCCTAAGATTGCCAGGATCATGGTC
>CAZQWX010000155.1:0-4166 GCA_964597255.1 uncultured Gammaproteobacteria bacterium
GTTCTTCGGCTGTCTGTTGGACCACTTCCAAAGTATTGCCCTCAACCTTTTTTTCTTCCTTCTCCGCTTTCACTGCTGTTTTTTTTGCTTTCGCTTTCATACTTCCTTACTTTCTGTCTTGCTATTTTACTTTCCCGTAAACTTCCGCAATTTTACTACATATTGTTCCAATCCGCCAAGTCCGCCAATGCGATACTGCTGGGCAATCATCAGTAAACTACTCACTGACCAATATAGTGCCAGGGCTGAGGGAAAATTCTTCTGTGTTCCCAAAAAGAGGAACAATAGCGGAAACATCCAAATCATCGACGATTGGGCACTGGCAAACTCGCTCATAAATTCTCCGTCTTTCTTCTCCTCTTTTTTAGGATTAGCTACTTCTTTAGGCTCACCAAGCTTTTGGGATGCAGGAGAAGATGTCAACATCATTTTTGTTTGGATAAATTGCGTTGCTGCCGCCATGATTACCAGTATTCCCGGAATCGGGAAGGGGACACCCGAGATACTATATGTATCTGGCGTTGCCATGTTCCAAATTGCAAAGTGGACATTGATTCCTGCTTTGTGAGCCAACTGTCCGATTGCTCCGTACAATCCAATCAACACTACCAACTGCACAATTGACGGCAGGCATCCCGCCGCCGGATTCACATTATGCTCCTTAAATAGCTCCATCTGTGCCTGTGCAAATGCCTGTTGATTGCCTTTATGCTTTTCTTTAAGGGCTTTGATGTGCGGTTGAAGTTCCGCCATTTTCCGGGTGTAGTGCGTCTGCTGCTTAATAAAAGGATAAAAAATCAACCGCGACAAAATCCCAATCTCGATCACCGCCACACCTAAGTTTTGAAAGGCGATCGTGTTATAGATAAAAAGAAGCAGATCTAAAAAGATCTGGCCAAATTGGTTCATATTTATTACTGTTAACCTTTTTTCTTCAGGCTTGGGACTGGGTCGTACCCGCCAGGATCCCACGGATGACATCGCAGAATGCGCTTAAGGCCTAACCACAATCCGCTCATTGTACCATACTGCTCGACCGCTTGGTATGTATACTCGCTGCACCGCGGCTCAAATCGACACGTCCGTTCACTCAAAAACAGCCACCGGAGAACCCCGGTATCAAAGGACAGGTGTCTTTGGTAAAACCGAATCAGAAGTAGTACTGTTTTCTTCATTCATTAAGTTAATAATTTGGCTCGTTTTAAAACCGCTTCCAATTCTTTGTTAAAATCCTCCCGGTTTATCTCGACCATTTTTTGCTTCGGCAGAAATACCATCTGAGAACTGTTCCCGATTCTTGGCAAAAACCGGGCCATCCCGTCAGCCATTTTCCTCTTCACTTCATGCCGCACCGTCGACTTGAGGCTAACTTTCTTGCTTACAATAAAAGCACACTGTAACTCTTTGGTCTTTCCATAGGCCACCATCAGCCCAAAAGACACACTGTCATACATCTTCCCGTCCCGTCGAATTTGCGGAAATTCTTTTTTCAGTGGCGCCAATCTTTTTCGAGGCAACATGTCAGATCGTAACCCGTTTGCGACCCTTAAGTATCCGTCTTTTCAATACCAACTTCCCACCGCGTGTCTTCCCCCGTGCTCGATAACCATGTTTGCGCGCCCGCTTAAGTTTTTTGGGTTGGTACACTCTTTTTGGCATAACTCCTCCATTATCTCAACACTTGCTCTATTTAGCAATAGTTTTCCTATCTTGAACTTTTGTGGATAACTTTCTAATATCGCCGTAACCACTGCCTTCTTCCATCTATGACTGACAAAGATCTGGCCACCATTTGGACTACCGTCCTTGCCGAAATCGAGGTCGAGCTTGGCAAGGCTAATTTCAATCTCTTTTTCAAAAATAGTCAACTGCTTTCCTTTGATAATGGTATCGCTAATATCGGTTTTTCTAATAAAGTCGTTTCTGATCAGGTTAATCAACGCTATTACACCATTGTCCAGCATGCTCTCCAACAAGCCACCAAAACCGACAAAATCAGTCTCACCTTCGAAACCATCACTGTTAACCACCCTCAGGTTGCCGTTGATATCGGTCCACTCTTTACAGTTCCCAGGGAAGACAAAGAGGCCATCTCTGAAGCCGTTAAACGCGCTCACCTTCGTCCTGATTTTTCCCTGGACAACTTTTGTGTTTCCACCAGCAACCAACTGGCCTTTGCTGCCGCTCAGGCAGTGATCAAAAATCCCGGCGCCAACTATAATCCACTTTTTCTCTGGGGCGGCGTCGGAGTAGGGAAGACCCACCTCATGCAAGCCATCGGCCATGAAATCATTCGCCAAAACCCCCAGGCCCGGGTGGTTTTTGCCCCCGGCGAACAATTCACCAACGAAATCATCCAGGGCATTCGTACCAAAAACACCCAGGACTTCCGCTCTAAATATCGCACCGCCGATGCCTTGTTAATTGACGACATCCAGTTCTTCTCCGGCAAGGACACTGCCCAGGAGGAATTCTTCCATACTTTTAATAACATCCAACAGAACGGCGGCCAGATCATCATGACTTCTGACCGTAAACCCGCCGACATTAAAGACCTTGCGGACCGACTTCGAAGTCGCTTCGAAGGTGGCATGGTCGCCGACATATCTACACCTGATTCTGAATTAAAAACGGCCATTTGCCAGCTTAAAGCCAAAAAGCGAGGTCTTGAATTGTCCACAGAAGCCGCTGCAGCCATCGCCGGCAGTGTGGATAATATTCGTAGCCTAGAGGGCGCTCTTCAAAAGATCATCATCGCCGCCGGCTCCGACCCACAGCCACTTACCCCTGACTCTATTACTACTGTCCTTGGCCTACCAACTACTGCCGACCAACCCCAAATCTCCAGAATTGACGGTCGCCTGGTCCTTGATTTGGTTTGTAACTACTACAGCCTTCCAATTAAACTCATTAAGGGCGAAAAGCGTGACCGCTTGTTCTCTCAACCCCGCCAAATTCTCATGTATCTCCTACGTAAAAACACCACCATGACCTTAATTGAAATTGGTGACTTTCTCGGTGGTAAAGACCACACCACCATTCTCCACGGCGCCCAAAAAATTGAACGGCTCTTGGCCACCAATACTCAGTTGAAAACCGATGTGGATAAGTTAGAGAAAATGTTGATAAGTGGACCGTCTCAGTAATCTATCCACTTATCCACAACCCACAACTTTCTATCCCCAAAGTTATCAACAATTTCCTCTCCCAGTTATCCACATTGAAATTTTCCGGATTGTTGTATTGCCCATTGCCCATTGCCCATTCTTCAAACATATCCCCACTACCTACTACTACTGCTACTATCAATAACTAAAGTAATCTCCCAATTGAAAATAACTAACCTACGAAGTATATTGTGGTTAATCCTGCCCCAAAGCATATCTCTAAAACCTGAGACATATGAAACTTGATCTTCTTCAGGAAAATTTCAATCACGGGCTTTCTTTAATCAGTCGTACCCTTCCCAGTAAACCCCAAATGACAATTCTCAGCAATGTACTGCTTGCTGCCAAAGATGGCAAACTGACCCTAACGGCCTCTAATTTAGAAACCACTCTAATCACTTCGGTTGGTGCCAAAGTGACCGAAGAAGGATTATTTACTCTTCCTGGTCGCACTCTGGTTGAGATTATTTCCTCTCTCCCGGCTGGTAAAGTTACCCTTAACCTTGATGGGGGAGTAATTAATCTTACAACTGCCAACTTTTCAGCCAAAATTAATGGCGTGCCGGCTGCTGAATTTCCTCAGGTTGCCAGCAGCCTCAATGATTCGACTGAATTTTTGGAAATTGATAAAAAAAAGTTTCTCCGGGCCGTTTCTCAGGTTATCTTTGCCACCGCCCAAGACGAAGGTCGTGCTACCCTTACTGGTGTCCTGTTTAGTCTTCGCAGTGAAACACTATCCCTGGTGGCCACTGATGGCTTCAGATTGTCCCAAATTACCCTGACCCAAGCTATTTTAAAACCAACTAAAGATGCTAAACCTGACCAGTTAAATATTATTATCCCAGCTAAGTCTCTGGCTGAAGTCATTCATGTTCTTTCTGAAGGAAAGGGAGGTAGTGAGACAGTCGAGAAAGTAAAAATTTTTCTCTTGGCTGATTCCAGTCAAGCCGTGTTTGAATTAGGTGAAACACAAATTTATTCCCGCCTTATTGCCAGCAC
>CAZQWX010000156.1:0-1876 GCA_964597255.1 uncultured Gammaproteobacteria bacterium
AACGATATACACATAGCCATCAATGGAAAAACCGGTCACTCGGGAAAAATCTACCGACGCTGCCGTCAGATAGGGGGCGATGTCCGCAAAACCCAAATCGGTGGCCTGGTATTTCCAGATCTGGCTGTTACTCTTGTCCAGAACATAGAGATTCCCGCCAAATGTGTCCAAGACTGTCACTTGGCCCCACTTACTGGAGTTGGTAAAAATCTGCTTCAAGGTCGGGGAGCCAGAGGTGGTATCGGCGCTCCAGATCCCTCCTGGAGCCAAAACATAAATACTGGTTCCCGAACTGTCTACCGACAAGGCATTTTTTAAATCTGACGAGCCGGTGACGATTGCCGCCCCTTTGTTTTGTGCTGACAACGTGTAAATCGCCCCATTATTTGTGTCCAACGTCACAATCTGATCTTGGTGCAAATTCGCCGACGTAATTTTCGCATCTGGCTTTAACAGGCCAAAATCGTAAAACAAATTCAAACTGACCATATACAGGTGCGACACTGTGGCAATCTGGCTGTCTAATTGAGTTAGAGTGGCTTTCAGTTGGTTAGTATCGGGTGAGTTTTGGCTTTCCCAATCGGTCCCAAACGATGCCGCTGCTTCACTGACAAAATCATTGCGGGTTTGCAGCAAGACCTGTCTGGCCATTGCGTTATTTACACCGGCCAACTTTTGGGCCGAATCCAAGCCATCACCGACTGACTTTTGCATCGCCTGGACGGTGCTAGTACGCTGTTCCAGGGCTTTTGATCGCAGTTGAAAAGCCACCGCGCAGACCAAAGTAAGCAGAACCAGAATTGCCAAATATAATGTTCGCCGAAACCGGGGTGGCTCATTACTGTCGGCCTGATGTCGCAGATAGAGGTGTTTGGGGTTGCGAACCAATTTAAAAGCTAAGTTAGCATAGTAGGTGACAGGGTTAACTGTTTTTTCGGCGGTTTGCGGCGGAAAATTATCCGCTATCGGTAGAGTCGTCGGACTTGCTGGTGACATGGCTATCTCCTCATCGGTCGATTCTTCTTCTGTGGCTTGGTCAGCCAGTAAATCCACCTTAAGAAACAGCGCAGCCACCAACGAACTGTCTGTCAGATCTCTTACGCGCGCGAGAACCGCATCCCGCGTGTCCGTTATAGTTTGGTTTGGAACTGACAGGTATTCTGTTGGGTTAATAAAGTTGAAGAATGAGCTAGTGCCCAGGATTAATAGATCGTCATGATGTAATGTGCCACTAATTGTCTTTAATTTTTGACTATCTTCGATCGGAGTCAGAAGTTTAATAATCTTACCTTTTCTAACCAATTTTCCTCCCACCTGACCTATCCCAGCCATGTCTAAAGTTTGGTTCTCAACTTTCATAATCAGAAGACTCAGCCTGATGCCATTTACAAATTCTCCGGCGATAATTCCTGTCAATTCTGAAGGGGTAATTTCTGGGGTTTGGGTAATAATTTCCTCGATTTTTGCCAGGGTGTTACGCCCCAACTCCAAATTTACTTCTTCCTCAGCCCCCAAAAGTGTAATAACAATGTAAAAGCTACCGGTAGCAAAAGTTTGACTATATGTCCCCGGCACTGCTTGCCCAGAAGCTGCTGCCAACTCCAGCATGAAATCAGTATACCATCACTTCAATAACAAGTGGTTCTCTGCTAGGATGGAGATATGGCAGAAGATGTCCCAACAGCAGTGAAAACACTTGATGCAACCAAGCTCATCTACTATGAACGAGCTTGTAATATGTGGGCTACCATGCCGGATATGCCCGAATGGAGTTTCGGCAATCAGGGGCGTGAAGGGGAGGTGGTCGATGTCACCAAAACTGAAGTTGAGGAAGCGGTCAGATATTTTGAGTCCAAGTACGGAGCAATAAAAGAGG
>CAZQWX010000157.1:0-4079 GCA_964597255.1 uncultured Gammaproteobacteria bacterium
ATTTCATAGCGACGAAGACACTACTGTGGAGCCATATCTGCTCTCACTGAAAAGATATCTTGAGCAAGCCAGAATTAGTATCAAGGACTTTTCCTCGTATTGGTCAATGGAACTGGCCGGGGCCACGCTGTGGCAAAAAGTCTTTGGCGTTCTTGGTAAACTTAACGTGTTTCCATTCAGCTATTGGGGTCCACATGTGTTTATTGTTACCCAAAAATTATGAAGATTGCCCTTTTAAGTATACATAGCGGTACCAGCCAACGCGGGATGGAAGTGTTTGTCGATCAAGTGGCCACGCGGTTAGCCACAAATAATGAAGTGATTGTTTATCAAGGTGGCCCGACTAAACGTCAAAAGTACCGGACTATTCAAATACCAACTGACAAGCAGGCTAGTAATATAACAAAATACGCTTTCGGTTGGCGACTTTACCTCGACCCCGCCAGCTTAGTGATTAAAAACTTCACCCATAAAGCTCTGGCCCAAATTGATCCGACGACTGACATAGTAATTCCGACCAATGGTGGCTGGCAGAGCTTACTGACTCGTATCTGGACCTGGCGCCACGGCAAAAAGATGGTCATCTCCGGCCATTCGGGGATTGGTTGGGATGATCGGATTAATCTACTCACCCGGCCAGACATCTTCGTGGCATTAACTAACTATCAACGAGCTTGGGCAAAACAGTGGGCCTTTGGTGTCCGGACAGAAACCATACCCGATGGCGTTGATACTGATCTTTTTGCCCCCAGTATCCGTCCGGCTAAAGTCGACTTACCGCGACCAATCATTATTTGTGTCGCTGCCCTAGAGAAGGACAAGGGCATTATCGAAACACTTAAAGCGGTGGCCGCCCTGAAGACGGGGAGTTTATTGCTCTTAACCGGAGGAGGTAGTGCCGAAACTGAAATCAGACATCTGGCTAATGACCTCTTGCCAGACAAGCACCAGATATTGACAGTGCCTCATGCCGACATGCCAGCATATTATCGCGCCGCCAATCTTCTGGCCATGACCCCCAAATATTCCGAGGCGTTTGGTATGGTCTATCTTGAAGCCATGGCAACCGGTCTGCCGGTTGTGGCCAGTGACGACCCGATTCGCCGCGAAATTATCGGTGATGCCGGCTTGTTCGTTGATGCCGGTGACACTCAGGCCTATGCGACAGCCCTAGAAACAGCTCTGGCCAAAAATTGGGAAGCACTTCCCAGAAAGCAAGCCGAGAAATTTTCTTGGGCTAAGATTACGGACCGCTACCAAAGTTTGTTCACCCAACTTACATGAAAAAACTCACCTTAATCATTTGCCTGTTACTTGCCCTTCTGACCTTTGGAGTTCTGTCGATTGGTATCAATAAACCATTCACCGGCCACCACGATGACAATGACAGTTATTTTGCTCAGGTCGGCCGCAACTATCTCCACTACGGTATTTTTCCACTGCATTTTGGTCAGTTGATCGGCAACTCGACGCCGGAAAGCAAAAATTTCTATACCCACCATCCGCCACTTTTATCACTTTCCCTGGCGGCTTCACTGGCCGTCTTTGGTGATACGTATTATGCAGTCCGCTTAGTACCAATCTTTTTCTCAGTGGCCACAGTCATCATGTTCTTCTTACTGCTGCGGCGATTTTTTGATCCCGTCACCAGTCTACTGTCAGTAGTCTTTTTTATTATCACCCCAATGTTTATGTTTTTTGGCAAGATGGCAGATCACGAAGTCCCCACACTGTTCTTTATTATTTTGGCAGTTTATCTCTATAGTCGATGGCAACAAACCAAAAAAAGAAAGAACTTTAATTTCTTGCTTCTTGTAATTTTTATTGGCCAATGGTTTGGTTGGCCCGCCTATTATTTGGCTGGTCTTCTGTTTCTCTTGACCAGACGGTGGGAAATTTTGATTCTGTCGCTTGCTGATTTTGCCCTCTTTCTTGGCGGTGTCTATTGGCAAACCGGCTCACTGGTTGGTGGCGGGCTTGATCAAATCTTTGTTTTTCGGACCGGTTTTGGTCAATTGCCGTGGGTAACGGAATCCTACACTAATATTCAGCTGGCCACCCAGGAAGTCCAGTGGTTGTATCATTTTTTTACCCCACCGCAAGTTATTGCCGGCACCATTGCCCTGATAGTGTCAATATATCTTTGGGTTAAAGGTCGCAAAATAACGAGCCAAAATCTGCTTTGGTTAATCTTTCTAGCCATTGCCGTTATCCATGTCATCCTTTTTCGAACCGGGGCTTGGCGGCATGACTATTGGTTGTACTATTTTCTGCCGTTTTTTGCCTGGGGCATCGCTTCTGGCATCAGTTTGGCCACTAAGTATTTCCCGCGCCAACGTAGCAAAATAGTCCTTGGGTACCTGATTCTCCTAGTTGTGGCACTTATTCAAAGCCAGCCATTTTTCTGGGCTCTCCAGAATATAGTTGTAAAATAAGCCAATGCATGTTTCTGTTATTATCCCGGTCTACAACGAAGAGCAAGTTATTGTTGACTGTCTGACCAGTCTAGCTAAACAGACTGTAGCCAAGTCTATGGATATAACTATTGTTGACGATGGCTCAACTGACCACACCTTGATCAAGGTGCAAGCTACTGGCTACCAGCTACAAATTCTACGCCAAGATCATAAGGGACCTGGAGCAGCCAGAAATTTGGGTGCTGCCAATGCCAAGGGTGATATTTTAGTGTTCGTTGATGCTGACATGGAATTCGAACCTGACTTTATCGAGAAACTGATCGCCCCAATCGTTGCCGGCAAAACAATTGGAACCTTCTCTAAAGAAGAATATCTACTCAATAAAGACCAACCGTATGCACGCTATTGGAATCTCAATCTGGGTAGAGAAGCGGAAAGAATGGAACCACGGGATTATTCTCATAACCAAAAAGGTGCCTATGGAAAACTTAAGCAGTTATGGGAAGATATTGAAGGCCAAAGAGCAAACATCAGTCGGTCTGAAAATACCGCCCATGTGTTTCGGGCAATCCTCCGGACACAATTTGAGCTAGCTGGTGGTTTTGACACCACTATTGGCTATACTGACGACTGGTCTCTATCGCGTAAACTTAATACATTGGCCATTGCCGCCCCCGGGGCGAAATTCTATCACCGTAACCCCGAAACCCTGGCCGAAGTGTGGCAGCAAGCTAGATGGTTTGGGAAGAATGAGTTTCTAACCAAAAACTTTGTCCGAAGATTCTATAATTTATGTCGTTATTGCCCGCTTCTGGCCATCTTTAACATCTATGACCCACAGTTCTTTGTCTTCAAGTTGGTCTATAACTCTGCCGTTTTTACCAGTGTTTTTCTAGCATTTTTTCATGAAGCAAAATTTAAATAGATCAATAGTGCTTGTCCTTCTTGTGGGCTTAGTGATCCGCTTAATTAATCCCAACCAGTCGCTGTGGTTGGACGAGGCCATTGAAGTTCTGGCAGTTAAAACTAATTCATTGCTCTTTTTGGTAACGCACTATGCCCTTGGTGACTTTCACCCGCCACTGTACCATGTCATTTTGAAATTCTGGGACAGCCTATTTGGCTATTCCGAAATCGCTAGCCGTTTTCCGTCAATCATCTTCGGCTTGGCGGCAGTTTACTTCATCTACTTGATCGGAAAAAAACTTTATAATGAACAAGTAGGTTTGCTTGCTGGACTTTTCCTGGCGATTAACCCCCTGGCGGTTTATTATTCCCAAGAAGCCAGAATGTATGCTCTGGCTATGTTTGGTGTTACCGCTGCTGTCTGGTTTTTCCTGAGGAAAAACTGGTTATGGTTTACCATCTTTTTCTTAGTGGCCCTGTATACCGACTATCTGCCCTGGTTCATGCTACCGATATTCTTTCTGTTGACTAAAGACAAGTTAAAAGTTCTCCAATCCTATATCGTTATTGGTGTGTGTCTCCTTCCTTGGATACCGTTTCTTTGGCAGCAACTGCACATCGGCACCAGTGTGGCCCATACCTCACCGTTGTGGGGTGAAGTCGTTGGCGGCTTCGATTCCAAAGCGATTCCGTTGACGCTGATCAAGTTTATTTTCGGCCGCATCACTATTGCCAATAAAATTTTATATGCTGCCG
>CAZQWX010000158.1:0-1949 GCA_964597255.1 uncultured Gammaproteobacteria bacterium
GCAATCGGCGGATTAAGTGACAATGTCTGTTTCCGATAATCCATCGTCCGTTTATACAAATCGATATACTTCTCCGCCACCTTATCCCAAGAAAAGTCCTGTTCCATAGTCCGCTTGATTAGCTTCCTCCAGGCATCATGATTCTTATACGTCTCCAGTGCCCGAACCACCGCTACTAAAAAGCTTTCTTTGGTAAAATCCTTAAACGTAAAACCAGTGCCGGTACCTTTCACTGCATCATAGTTGGCCACACTGTCAGCCAAGCCCCCGGTGGCCCGCACGACCGGCACACAGCCATAGCGCATCGCCTCAATGGCCACAATTCCTCCCGGTTCATACCGGCTTGGCTGCAGGAGTATATCTGCTCCCGCAGCTAACTTCCGGGGCAAGATTGGGTCAAACATTAAATGTGTCCCTACCCTGCCGGGATAGTCTTTTTCCAGTTTAATAAATTCATCCTTTAAAACAGGATCCGCTGGTCCCACCAGCACAAATTGCATATCAAACTCATCAAGAATAAATTTAATCGTTTCCTGAATCAGATTTATGCCTTTTTGAAAGTCCATTCTTCCCCAGTAAGTCATTAGTGGTTTCTCGGGAGAAATTTCCAGACTAAACTCCTTCTGCAAATCCAACTTATTCTCCACTCTGCCGGAAAGATTGCCACTGCTGTAATTCCTCTTAATTAACTTGTCCGTCGCCGGATCAAATTCTTTATAGTCCAGTCCATTTAACACCCCGACAATTTTCCCCCGCAACTCCCGAAAAAGATTGTGCAGGCCCTGACCGTATTCCGGATTCATGATTTCTTTCGAATAAGTCTCCGAAACCGTGTTGACCAAATCTGAATACATCACCCCGCGTTTCAGACCATTTTGCTTATAAAATCGGTCCGAGAAAAATGGGGCTAGTTTGCCCTTGCCATCATCGAAATCCATCTCCGACGCGTGGGCAAAATCGAAGCTGCCCTGGTGCAAATTATGCATCGAGAACAGGACTGCAATCTTTTTAAATTCTGCCTCATCCTTAAAATCTTCGCGAATAAAATTGGCTAGATAGCCGGTGTGCCAATCGTTAATGTGAATCACATCTGGAATAAACGTTCCCTGTTTAATAAACTCCAATGCCCCAAGCGACAACAGGCCAAAGCGGATATGATCATCACTATAGCCATACACATTGGCTCGTTTTTCGAAGTATTCCATATTTTCCAGGAGATAGATCGTCGGTTCCATTTTCTTTTGGGTGGCAAAGGAAAGCACGTTACAGATCAACTCCGTGGGGTTATTTGTTCCTTCAGCCTCACCGGTCGGCAATCTCAGACCCGGAATCTCCATTTTGGTCGGAAATCGCTTGGCATCCACCTGACCATATTTTGGCGTGAAAATCCGGATATCCACGCCTTTTTTTAAGAGGGCCCTTGGCAAAAAATAGGATACCTGAGCCAGTCCACCCTCACTCGAAAACGGTGCCACCTCAGCAGACACAAACAGAACCTTGAGCATACAGAATAATTATACACGTTTCCTGTATAAATATTGTACTGCCTACGGAGTGCCAGTAGCTGGTCCGAACCTAACGGCACTGCCTTGGTTATAATCTGTTCTTACTTGTACCGCCGTCAGTGGATAGTTGAAAATCTTCACCTCGTCCAAATAGCCGGAATAATATGTGCTACCCACCAATCCAAACTTGATAGTATCGGCCGAAGTGCTCGTGGCATTGGTCAAAACAATATGGTTCCATGCATTGGCTGTCACCGTGCCGTTTAATTTTCCGTTGACATAAACCGACGCGCCTGTCCAACCCGCCACCGTTCCTGACGTCGCCACAGCGTTAACGGCAGAACTCAGTTGCAAAAACGATTGGGTCGTCGAAGTTGGATAAGCCCAAAAGCTGACGCTGCCAACATTATTCAGCCCCGTCGTCACCGCCGCTGAATCCGAGGT
>CAZQWX010000159.1:0-4256 GCA_964597255.1 uncultured Gammaproteobacteria bacterium
TACCAGTGTCCCTTTGTCCGGCCGCTTTTCTACTTTCACTTCGTCGCCCCGTCTCACTGCCAAGCTGTGAGCAAAATCACTGGGAATAGTCACTGCCAGGCTGTTTCCGGTTTTAATTACCCGCTGCATATCAGGCTATTAATTCCTCTTCATCCCCGATGACCATAATCCGGGCACTTTCTAAAATCCCCAGAATGAACGGATCTTTCTTTTTCTTGCGAAAGACAAACTCTTCCTCGGTCATGGGTGTAAAGAAAATCTCCCGCCCCCGACGCAATTCTTCCTCCCGGACCAAGGCGGCCACTTCAGGAATAACAATGCTACCAATAATCAACAGATCGACTTTCTCAGCTGATCCGGGAATGTTCCTGGCAAACTTGCCGGACAACATAGCAAACTTTACTTTGCCAATTTTCCCCTTCTGACGGAGAATTGCCCCACCCAGACCGGACGTTTTAGTGATCAGCTCTAACAGATCAAAATAGAGCGGATAGTCCTTACGGAAGGAATAGTAGAGCCGGTTGGCCCGGTGTTCCTTGGACACCATGCCAGCTTTTTCCATGTGCGCCAGCTCACGCCGGACAGCATTAATTTCTTCCTTACTCTGCCGGACCAACTCCCGAACATGGATAATTTTTCCGGGCTGAGACAGAAAGATTTGGAGCAGTTTTACCCGAACTTTGGAGATGATCAGGTCATTTAACATAACTTTACCTCGGGGCAGAAAGAGGTCCTCACAACTAGTATGTTATTGTAACGTCACTGATTGGCCGATCGGCAGGACTTCAACCCAGATCTGCCCGCGATTAAATTGTAACTCCTTACCATTGGCATCTTTAAAAACAGTCCGTGATGTTCGTGTTGGTTTAGACCAAGTGCCATTGATGACTTTGCCGTCCATTAAGAATTTGGCCTGGCCGCTACCCTTAGTGCCATAAAGCGTATGTAGACCATGACCTTCTTCATTATACCCGTCGTCCGCAATAGTCATGGTGGTAAACATCAAGATTACGTCTTTGGCCACCAACTGCTGATTGATGTCCATATCCATGTGTGGCTTGTCACCATTGAAACGCAGGTAGGAATTGCTGTCATGGTCATACTGCCAGCGAACGGTATAGTCGTTGGCATATGATGCTTGAATATTAGATAGACCAAAGGTGGCAGAGAAAGCCGCTGGGCGGTCAGCTACGGCCGCGTCATCCTTAAACTTCCAAGGGGTGAAATCAACATTCCAGGCCACTTGTTTGCCGGTTTGATCATCTGTTGAGACATTAGTCAGCTTACGAGTGGTGGCAGCATAGTTCCACAGTTTGGTGGTGGAGGTATACATGGTGTGTTCAGTAGCGGTGTTAGCTCCAAGGCGTTCATAGTCGCGCCAGAAAGTGGGAAAACCGATGCTGAATTGGTTCAAATCATTGTAGGCACCCCAGCCATATTGATCGATTTGACCCAGGGCATCAGCCGGACCGGGCGTGTTAGCCCCACCGACATGGGCATAGAGCGGAAAGTCGGCATATTCAGAGATCCAATCGAGATAATAGGTGCGGGCGGAACGGACTGGACCGACGATTTCCGACCCCTGACAATAGAAGACAGCCATAAACCGAGTAATGCCGCCTTCGGCCACGGCTTCATAGATGACATCAGCTGAAGACAGACCAGATTGGGGCCGGGCATCGGTGGAATTTTCAACCATCACTGCCAGTGGCCGGCGGGCCTCCCAAATTTGCCGTTCTGGGGCGGAATACATAGCCCCGTTGAGTGGACAAGCTTCGGTCTTGGGCAAGTTGGCATATTGCGGTTTGGGAGCAGTAAACTTGCCGTTTTGAGTAGTAGGAGTAGTGCCAGTAGTGGCAGTTCCCTCTGGTCGGAAATAAGAAAAAGCGGCATAGGAAATGCCTGCGGATAGAAAATATAGTACCAAAGCGAGGATTATTGGAACCGGTTTGTTGCTGTCAGATGTCACAATGTACTAATGAGTATTTTAAGTATTCGTACTATACAAGGCTTTACAGGCAACAGTCAATATGTTAAAAATGGCTATGGCCAGAAAAACGAAGAAGGAAAAAATCTTAGCGCAGTACCATCGTAAGTTGAAACTGTTGGAAACCGCAATGCCAAAAACTGTTACTCCAAGGGGGGTCAAGACGGAAGTTACCCTGCCAATTGGGAGTCTGAAATACAGCTTGTCAAATTTATCATCAGAGATTCCCGTAGCTTCAACACAGTCTAAAGCCTTGACAACCACTAATTATTCTTATGTTATTTCTGATCTGGTGCGCATCCTGTTTTTGACAGCACTTGCAATTTGTGCTCAACTCGTGCTATGGTATAAGTATCGCTAACTGCCAAAAGGGGGTGAGAACTTTATGAAGCAAGGATATTGTGTTAAATGCCGCGCGAAGAGAGATATCACTAATGGGAAAGAGGTTACCTGGAAGAACGGACGCAAAGCATTCGTCGGAAAGTGCCCAGTTTGTGGCACAACCGTAGCTCGCGTTTTGGGAAAAGCTTAAACTTTACATTGACTTTCTAAAGAACCGCTCTTTTTAACCTAAAGGACGGTTCTTTTTTTTGTGGCGAAGAGATTTAGTGGTAGATTAGACCAGTCTAGTTACCAGGAAGATTAAGACCACGCCGGTGATGGTCAGAAGAATCGTCTGATAGGATGATTGTTCACTGTGTGCCTCGGGCAAGATATCGGCCGCGCCAATGTATAAAAGAAAGCCGGCAAAAAAGCCCAGATAGAGCAGGAGAAAATTTCCCGGAAGAATAAAAAATAGTGTGGACAGGGCTCCAAGTACCGGGGCAACGGCGTCGAGCAGTAGCAGAAACAACGCTCGCCGATCAGTGTTTTTATGCAGTAAGGCCAATGAAACCGTATTTAAACCGTCAGAGAAATCATGGGCAATGACGGCCACGGCAACTAGCATGCCGGCGGCCGGCGAAACCTGAAAGCCCAAACCAATCCCCATACCATCAAGAAAGGAATGGCCGGTCAGAGCCAGGGCGGATATGACACCAACAGCCGGATGTTTGTGGTGGCCATAGGTTTCTTCTTGTTCGTGATGAATGAGAAGAGTTTTTTCCAGGACGTGGAAAATAAGGAAGCCAGCCACTAGGGTAAGCATTGGATAGATCGCCGGGACAGTTAGAGCTCCCACCAGGCGAATGATTTCCGGAAAAATGTCAAAGGCAACGACGCCCAGAAGAACTCCAGCTGTAAAACCAAGAATCAGATGGCGCTTGTCCTGATATTTCAAGCCGAATAAACCGCCAAAAAAAGTGGAGAGGAAAGTGAGCAGAGAAAATAAGGTTAACATGCAGCGTTAATTTTGCAATTAGAGGTATTTACTGATTTTGGCCTGAGACTGAAGGCTAGACAAAAGCTTTTGAATAGCATCGCTGCGTTTTTGCGATTGCAAGGCAGTTGTGGCTTCAGTGGTTAGTTCAGCAGTATCAGTGGCAGTCATGGTGCTTTTGTTGGCAGTGATATAGTCAGCGATTTCGGCGTCGGTAACTTTGGTTTGGTCGGCCGTCATTTTCTCCAAGATTAATTGGATTTCAACTTGACCACGAAACTGCTGCATAGTCATTCCCTGTTGAGCCAGAGCATCAGTGAGAGAAATCTGACCGTTCAATGATTTCTCAATATCGGCAACCTTGGCGTCCACATCTGCGGAAGAAATGGTAATCCCCTTCTTGGCCGCAGCCTGGCGAACCAAAGTTTCGTTCACCATTTCATCCAGTGTTTGAGTGCCATAACTGGAAACTAGTTGGTTATCCAACTGCCAGCGAGTAATTGGTTGGCCGTTAACATCAGCAACCACAACCCAGTTCTTGTTGCGCCAGACCACGAGAGCAACTAGGATTAAAATGACAATAAAAATTGCATACTTGACGGTGAAAAATTTTGTTAAAGAGGTTTTAGGCAAAATCGGTAAAGTACTTGCCATGGCCGTTTCTGGGACAATAGCCTTATTAGTCACCCTTCGGCCACGACTAACTTTTCTGACAGATCTTGGGGATGTCACGGTTGTTTTGGTACTTTTACGTCTTGGCATCAAGAGAGATTATCCACTATCGGCCACCGTTTCGCAAGGGGAAAATTAATGATTATTTTGACACTGGTGGATTGAATCCAGGTTGAGGATTATTATTCACTGTCGATTGACCTAAAACGGCCCCAGTGTTAGTGGGTCGACCAATCAATGCTGGTGACAAATTAGCAGCCTTCGTATAGATGGCCAAGA
>CAZQWX010000160.1:0-1854 GCA_964597255.1 uncultured Gammaproteobacteria bacterium
ATCTGCGGCAAGGGTGTGCAGTATGGCCATTTGATTCGGCACGGCCACTCCGGACAATGGATGAAGCGCGCCAGCAAGAACAGGAAAATCTTTCTGCCGAACCTGCACAAGGGGAAAGTGGAAATGAATGGTGTGGTCAAATCGGTGCGGGCCTGCGCCTCATGTCTGGCCAAATACAAAGTGAAGTATCAGCCACCGGTGGCTGCTTCTGCCTAGTAGATGCTTCCGCGGTAGTCGATGGTGGAGACGAAGAATGCTTCCGAATCAATGGCTTCGTAGATAATTCGTAAATTACCAACGCGGATGCGGAGCCATTTTCCATTTGCTGTTCTGAGCCGTTTGATGTTAAGAACTGACCCTTGGCCTCTTTCCAGGAATGCTATAGCACGGGCGACTTCCTCCTTGTCGGACTGGGGAAGTTGGCGGAACTTTTTTCTGGCCTCTGGGCTAAAGATAATCTTTGACATCTAGGCCGTTTTCTTTAAGAACCTGTTCAAAGCTGACGCTTCCTTTGTGGCGTTTGGGGTCGGCGGCGTACTCCTCAATTAATTTATAGTCGTGGTAGTCTTCTAGTACTTCCATGAGGTGGGCGTATTCCTCGATATCAAGGACAACCGCCTTTGGCTCGGAGCCGCGGAAGAGGTACAAGGGATCGCTTTTGCCCTGGACTGACTCTAAAATCGAGTCCGGATTTTTGCGGAAATCAGTGATGGTTTTTACGTTTTTTGATGTAGGAATTAACATGAGAAAAGTCTAACATTTTTCTCACTTTTTGTCAAGGGCGGCAGCAGTGGGTGTATACTGGTGACATGAGATCGCTTGTGGGTTGGGCCTATCGCAAGATTGCCAAGCCATTTCTTTTTCGGGTTGATGCCGAGGTGGTGCATGATGGGATAACGGTGGTGGGGGAGACACTGGGAGGGGGTGCTGTGAGCCGGGGCTTGCTGGAGAGGACACTGGTTTTCTCCGACCCCAGGTTGGAGCAGAAAGTTGCCGGCTTGGAATTTCCCAACCCCATAGGACTGGCGGCAGGCTTTGACTATGACGGTCACTTGGTGGCAGTAATGGGGCCGGTGGGTTTTGGATTTCACACGGTGGGGACAGTGACGGCCAAACCATATGGCGGAAACACAAAGCCCAGATTGGGCCGACTGCCGCGCTCGCAGGCACTTTTGGTGAACAAGGGCTTCAAAAGCGAAGGGGTGGAAGCGGTCGAAAAGCGGTTGAGCACCAAGAGTGTTCAGAATTCAATTTTGGGAGTGAGCATCGGCAGTTCCAATCTTCCTGAAGTAAATACTATATCGCGGGCGATTGATGACTATCTGGCCTCTTTTAATCATCTCAAAGACAAGAAGTATGTCCGCTATTTTGAATTGAATATCAGTTGTCCCAACACGGCCATGACCGAGTCGTTTAGTGAGGCGAATAACTTTTCGCAATTGGTGGCGGCTGTGGCCAAGCTGAGGGTGAAACAGCCAGTCTTTGTGAAATTGGCTAATGAAATGAGTGAGGATCAAACCGGCGAACTGGTGCATTTGGCGCTCGATTGTGGCATGACTGGCGTAGTTCTTTCTAACTTGGTTAAAAACAGGAAGAACAAATATTTGGACAAAGATGAATTAGCTAGGTTTTCCGGCTTGCCAGGCAATTTTTCCGGCCAGCCGACGGCGGAGAACTCTGATAAATTAATAGCTTATGTTCACAAAAAATTTGGCAAGAGTTGCATAATTATTGGTTGCGGAGGAGTGTTTTCTGCCCAGGATGCCTATCGAAAAATTAAACTCGGGGCCAATTTGGTGGAGATGATCACTGGGTTGATTTTTGAAGGACCACAAGTTGTGGGAGAAATAAATC
>CAZQWX010000161.1:0-3117 GCA_964597255.1 uncultured Gammaproteobacteria bacterium
TCAAAAGTCACCAAAATATCAGCGCCGGTCTGGCGGGCATAGGCAAAACCGGTGCCCAGGCCGGCACCGAGACCGCGATTGAGAACATGCCGAACAACTACAGCGCCTTCTGAACTGGCAATTTTCCCCGTTGCATCGGACGATCCATCATCGACCACCACGATATTCTTATAGCCATGGCTATGCAGGTCGCGAATAACTGCGCAGATAGCTTTGGACTCATCAAAGGCGGGAATGATAACGAGAAGTTTCATTTCTTCTGAAAGATATAACGATAATCATCGGCATAAATCACCCGATACCGGGGATCAGCCAGAAGTTGGGCGGAGATACTAGCCATGTCGGCATCGGAGACCGGCCAATAGTTGTTAGGGTTTTGGCCTGGCCGATAATCCATCGCCACCACATCAGGATTAACCGACCGCAGATGATCCATGCCGAGTAATAAATAGAGATTATTATGAGTAAAGCGGACGGCAAGATTGTTTTGAATCATGAGCTTTCCGGTTGTGGGAATTTTGGCGACAAAATCATCCATAAATTTCATGTTGGTAGTAATTCTATAGAATTCCGGATTGTAAACCAAACCCAATGGTCCGCGATATGCTACTCGATGGAAATAACCGACCACCAGCACGATAAGTATGGCGTGAAACAATACGCCAAATTTTCTATACCATTTATGCTTTTCCAGTCGAGCGACAGCAAGAACCGAACAATAGAACAGGATAACTGCCAGATTGGCGTTATAGTGCAGATTGAGGCCCTGGCGCAGGGTACTGGCATGATCAATTAAGACAAACCGTTGGGCCAGGTCCTGAACTATCAGAATAAGCGATGGCGGAAAGAAAATCGGCAACCAGCCAAAGGAGGTCAAGGAGGCAACTATAGTTTCGCGTTTTTCAGCAGTATCGACAAACCAGCTGAGCATGGTAAGCGGATTGGCCGAAAGCTGGGGTGTATAGCGAAATTGGCCGGCAACCCCGAAGGCCTGGGTATAGAAAAATGGGATAACGACTTTAGCGGCCAGAAGAGCGTAGGCGGTAGAGATAAGAATAGTGACAATAGCATGCTTACGCCACGGTGGTTTGGCAATAAACATAAATAGCCCAATAGCGGCGGTAGTTATTGAAACACTTTCTTTAAAACCAAGATTAATAATCAACAGGAGGTAAAACAGACGAATTTTGCTGTTAGTAATAGACCAAAAAAGTAGCATTAAAAAGGGAATCTCGACAGTGATGTCGTGGATAAAAAAGATCAGGGCATTTTGCATGCCGATGTAGAACATATACGCGAACAACAGAGCATAAATCATCAGGTGATTTTTGATATATTTTTTGGCAATTTCATAGGCAACCAGAACTGACAGTCCTATGGTCACGGCCATGACCACAATCGGAGTTTCATAGGAACTATTGAGCCAATAGAACGGCGCCAGGAATAGCTGGAGACTGGGGTAGAGATGGTCAATATAGATCGACACCCGGCCGTACTGGCGATCATGGACCGGCATCTGAAGCTGCGAAACCTGATAGGCCGTGCCCTCCATCATGCCATGATCATAGTAGAAGGCTTCATACTGCCAGAAACGGTTAAGCAGAACGGTAAGAATAATTGCGGTATAGATCAAGGTAACAAGAAGAATCAGTTTTCGACTTAACAGATAGTTTTTTATGCCTGCCATATTAATTATGTTACCCAATAGCCCCTGGTGAAAAGAACTGTAAAGATAAGTAGGAGAACAGTAAACATAGCTAACAGTACGAGTTTTAGCACCTTAGATTTGATTAAAGCCAGACCAATGAAAATTGGGAAGACCGAAAGCAGATATCTGGGCATGGAGGAAAAGGTTCCGGTCAAAGAGGGAAGAAGGAGTGTCGGCCAAGCGTAAGCCAAATAGGAAAAGCGTACTTTTCTTTTCACCGTAAGCCAGCCCAGAACAGCAACGCCAAATAAGAAGGCACAAAACTCGACAGCTGCTACCCAAAAGTCATAATGCGTCAAGGGAACCGAGAGAAATATTTTTAAGTAACGAAGGGCTACTTGGAATGGGGTGACTAAGGTTGTAAGACTGGTAGCCCGGGCATTGGCAAAAGCCGCCTGGGAGGAAAGAAAGAGCAAGGGGTTGCCAAACATGGCAAACAGATAGGCCATATAGGCACCGATACCGGCCAGAGAAAGGGTGCGCCACCAGGGCTTGGGCTGCTCAAATGGAATCGAGGCAACGATAAACATGCCAAAGATCCTGGTTCCGGCAGCCAGAAATGAACTGATACCCGAGAGCCAACCGGTTTCCAAAAAAGCCAGCATAAGAAACATCATATAGAGTGATCCTGGATAGACTGCTACGAGGGAAAAGGAGGCAGGGAAAAGAAACCAAAAAGCCACGGCCCAATTGGCAGTCTGTTTATTAAAATCCCGGGCAACCAGCCGGTGAAAGAGAATTCCGGCTACCAGCGCAGCCAGATTGGAGACAATCAGCCCCGACAAGAGACGATTAGCGATAAATAATCGAATAAAACTAATAGCCAAGGGGTAAATTGGAAAGAACGCCTGAACCCCAAGATCGCGATAACCATTCTTGGCAATGCCAAGATAGTGAACCCCGTCAAAGTTGCCCCACTGCCACAGCCATTGGGGCAAACCAGAGGCAATGAGTCGCGGGCCAACATAGGGGAAACTGGCTTTGAAGGGCAGCAGGTTGAATCCTCCTAGTTCAACCAAGAACAATACCAATCGCCAGACAATAAAGCCAAGAATGATCCATTTATACTTCTGAAAAAACTTTTTGATATATGTCATATGTGGCTTGGGCGGTCTTGTTCCAACTGAATTTTGCCGCCTGAGCGATCTCTTTCCCTGTTTTGTGGATATTAGTTATAGCTTTCGCCATGGCATCAATATTTTCGACGTCAACATAGATGGCGGCATCACCGGCAATTTCCGGAAAACTACTATTGCGCCCACAAACAACCGGCATCCCACAGGCCATGGCTTCCAGAACCGGCAGACCAAAACCCTCATAGGTCGATGGCTGGACGTAGACGGCAGCCAAATTATAAAGTCCGACCAGGTCGGGCGTGGGAACAAAACCAGGAAGATAGATATGATTAT
>CAZQWX010000162.1:0-2522 GCA_964597255.1 uncultured Gammaproteobacteria bacterium
CTCTTGTTCGGCAAGGTTTTGTACCTTGCCGAACAAGAGTCACCAATCATGGACGAAGCTACTTATTTGAAATTTGTCGATTCCGTTGGTCAATATGCTCGTTCTCATGGTCTAAACCTTGATGCAGTAAAAGGATTTTCCGACAAACTTGCACCCGCTATGCAAAACAAAGATTCACAAGTAGAAATTCTTTTGGAAGGGGGCAACATCTGGGGAATGAGGCCAGGCGATTTTGGAGTGGCTGATTTACTCTGTCACGCTTATGCATTAAAAATTACCCCCGCTAACATTAATGAATTACTTATGGCTGCAGGCGAAGTTCCAACATTTAATGCGGGAAAGCTGGAGCAAAATCGTCTCGATGGTCTCTCACTTATGGCCCCCTTTGGGGCACTACGAGATTTCATTCACGACCAAAGGCCAATGGTTCATGATGTTATAGCGGCAATGGTCGATTATTATCACACGGGCAATAACTCTAGACTAGTTTCCCTGTTATCCAGGACTGGAGGATATCTAGGACCAATCGAAAGAACAGGGGCTATTTTAGATAGAGGTAGATATGATCAGGACGTGACCGAAACGGTAGGTGGACAGAAAGAGACGACTAGGGCAATTGATGTGCTTGAACGTCTTGATAGAAATACCCAGCCAGTAGAGGTACAATTTCCAATTACTTCAGATCTTAACCTCAACGAATTAATGGCCAAAATAGCAGCTTCTCGCCATGAGACCACCGAACAACAACGAGTAATATTAGGCCAGACACTTGAATATGTTAGCCAAAAGTTAATCGTATTATCTAGGACTGGGGAAGTGGGTATCGAGCCAAACATTGTATTGGCACTAACATGGCTCGAAAAAAATGGCCACGATGTTCTTCAAAGTCTACGCTACGAAGACCAAATTGACCTAGTCCGCCAAGATTGGTTTCGCTCGGTTTTGAGATTTAACGAACTAACTAGTGCGCCGCATGACTTCAATGAAGTCGAATTCCAGGACTTTTTGAATGAACTTACAGAAGCAGGACCTGATGTCAAGGATGCATTTCGCTTAGTTCAAAAAAGAACCCTAGAGAACTTAGGTAGGCTAGCGAAAAAATACAAAGATCAAAATAAACCCGAGAGAATTAAAGCACTGTGGTCTGGTAATATTTCCGATGAGTTGATCGGATTAACTGATTTGAGATCAGCCTTGACTGCCTATGGAAAACGCCACAGAGAAGAACAACTGAGACCCAAAGAAGAAAGACTTAAAGGCGATTAGAGGATTGGCTATTTAGATTATATCTACAGAACCACAAAATTTCTTGATGTGGAGATGGGGAGCATGACCTCCCGTGTGAAAAAGTGACCTCTAAACGTCTACAAGCGTAGTCAGTTCTGACTCTTGCGACACTTGCTCAAACTGACAAGAAAAATGTCGCGTAGTTGTTCGTCTTAAAATTACAAAGAAAACCAAACTTTGTAATCAGCACCCCGGCTGTGTTTATGCTCCAGAATTCCCACCGAGAAAAGAATTAAGGAACAGCTCTTAGGCTACTCCTGCGTAATCAAACGCAAAAATTTGCGGTCGAACAAATGCTTGATTTGCATCAGCACTTAAAATTTGAAACCGTCTTTTACGAAGCAGGTTTCCTCTTCGGCTTGCAGTTTTCAAGGTGCTTTCTCGTCGATTCGTACATCCCCATAACCATCCTTAAGCTTTATTTCGTAGGCTTTGTTCCACTTCCCGCTCCAGGTCTTTTTTCTTGAGCGCCTCTCGTTTATCCCACTTTTTCTTCCCCTTGCCCAATCCGATTTCGAGCTTAAAAATGTTGCCCTTATTATACAGCGCCAGGGGTATGATCGTCAAACCGGTTGCCGCCGCCTTATTTGCCAAACTAATGATTTCTTTTTTGTGTAACAAAAGCTTTCGGCTTCTGGTCGGCGAGATATTTTCCAGAGAGTGTTGATAGGGATGAATATGAGCATTGACTAAAAACGCTTGGCCATCGCGGATATGGACAAAGGCCTCATTTAGTGACACTTTGCCTTCGCGCACGCTTTTTACCTCCGGCCCCAGAAGGTCAATGCCGGCTTCCGCTTTTTCCAGGATGTCGTAATCATATCGGGCTTGCCGATTATCGATGTGCACACAAGTATTATCCCACAAAAAGAATGGCGTGGTGAAGTTTTGCAGCATGAAGGTAAGCTGCACAGGTACTTGGTACCTCGCTAAGCGGCTGAATGCGAAAAACTTTACGAGCTATTCTCTTTGCTCATTTCAAGTCAAATGCATAGACCTTAGAGCCGACGATTAAAAAGCCCTTTTTGACCGCTTCATCCACTACCAAATTTGCCCCAGTCAGCTGAGTGCCGGCAGGGAAGACGTATTGCGCCAGGTAATTGCCGGTCTTGTCCACCACTACCACTCGGTTGTTCCCGGAATCCAGAATATATACATTGGCTGTGTCGTCGGTGGCAAAGATACCCTGAGGATTAGCCAATGGCTTATCTAAATTTGTCAAGTTAAAGTCAGTC
>CAZQWX010000163.1:0-2732 GCA_964597255.1 uncultured Gammaproteobacteria bacterium
GTCAACAGAGTGAACAGATTGAGGATAAAGATTCACAAATAAATAAGTTGCTTTCTAATTTTTCTGAGAGTTACAAAAAAGAAGATCTGCTTACGGATGAATTTCCCAGTGCAGTGCCCTTTGAGGAAGGAATTTATCTTGCGCCTGAGCCAATTAGAGATAATAAAATTCAAGCTTTTCTTAGAGGTGGGTCAATGTCATATCACGAGTTTATCGCAAATGCTATTGATAAATCCATATTCTTAGCGATGGAAGAGCTTGGATACGATAAAGTTGAAGATATTAGTGACGAAAAATTAAGAGCTAAGGCAAAGGGTATTTTTGTTCAAATGATGGAACTTTCAGGTATTGATCCAGAAACGATGCAAAATCGTTCTTCAGAAAATAAAGATTAACTAAAGTTCTTTATCCCTTCAAACTTGCATAACCCACCAAAATAACGATCACCATAATTAAGGTTAGGGTGACCGGTCCATCTCTCAATCCAAGCCCACCGACAAATTTTGGTTTAGTAGACCAGTCCGCTCTCATCGCAGGGCATATATTCTGTGGATGGAAAGAGTTCCTTCAGACTTATGTCATCAAACAAATACGATGACCAAAATACCACCGAATATTGTGGTTGATAAAAGATATGGGATTCCTTGTACAATGTGCGTTACATCGGCGACCATTGATCCGCACCCAACCATATAGACACTTGCCAGAAAGGACAAACCCGCTACAATGGCCAAGAAAGGAATCTTATGCCAAAAGGAAAAACACCCCGTAAGTTTGCGAGTAGTTTAAAGTTCCAACTAGTATTGGAAAGTTTGAAAGATGAGTCAAGTCAAGCCGAAATAGTCAGAGCCTATCAGGTGGACCCTAAATTAATTTCTCTCTGGAAATGACAGTTCCTCAAAAACGGAAGCCTAGTCTTTGAGTCCAGTAAAGGAGATGAAGAGAGTCAAAAGATTGACGAGCTAGAAAAGCTGATTGATAAACAGACAGTGGAGATTATACGCAAGTCTCACCAAACCACTGCCCTCTGAGCGTTTTGAGGCTAAATACCAACATCTCAAGAAGGCCCTGCAGGAAATATTGCAAGATCATCCAAGCTACGGCTACCGCTATTAATTTTACTAATTTACTAACAGCCAGAGTACCTGAGTTTTCCTCCTGAAAAAGCCAACTTCTGTTATGGGTCGGGTTTCGTGTCATTGCCTCCGTCGGCTGGTAACAGGGTGGTAAGAATATTAATAATAGTTGTCTTGCCTGAACCATTGGCTCCCAGCAAGGCAAAAACAGATCCCTTTTATACCACGAGGGAGACATCAGTGAGGACTGGTAAATTTTTGTATGACTTTTTTAGGTTCTGAATTTCAATTGCTAGGTGTTTGGGCTCCATATTATAAAATGGTGACATTGGTTAGTGTGGCGCCACTGCCCTTTAAAAGGGCATAGGTAATCTTGTCCATTTTCGCGTTGTCAAACAGGGCGCCCTTAACATCACAGTGTACGAATGAAACATCGCGCAGGGTAGCGCGCACAAACGATGTCTTCTGGAAGTACGATTTGCTGAATAAGGTGTGCACCAGCTCCTGATTTTCGAATGAAATGCTCTGCATTTCGGATTGATGAAAGCTGGTGTTTGTGAGATTCGATCGGTTGAATGTCGACCCTTGTAAGGACGACGCACGAAACGCCGCTCTTGTTAAGTTTGCTCCGTCGAAAATATCATTCTGCAGGGATGAGGCATTAAACTTTGCTTCCGTCAGGTCCGCACCGGTAAAATTTGCATTTTTAAGATCACTCGCGACAAACTTTGATCCCGCAAGGTTTGCTTCGACAAAAGAGGCACCGTCCAGGGATGCTGCGCCATATACAGCGCTGCTCAAATTCGACCGGTTGAAGATGGTGCCCCCAAGGGAACTGTAACTGAAGTTTTCTCCAGTCAAACTAATGTCACTGAGGTCGGCTTTCTCCAAAACCTTGGCGGTAAACTTAGAAAGCCCGATGCTTTCCTTAGCCTGTCTGAGTAGTTTTTTTAGGTTCGGATATCGGTCCGGCTGGTCTTCTTTTTTATTCTTCGACTCTTTTTCATTATGAGGAATCTGCTCCATTATTTCCTCAGCGTCGCCAAACGAGTCAATCGTCGATTGGTAAGCCTCATCATCACTCAGGCCATGATTCTTGAGGTCGTTATATTTTTCTTGAAGATTAGCGAGTAGTTCTTGCATAATATCGTCTCGCGATGGAAATGGGCCATAGGGCATGAAGGTGTTCTCCAGAAATTCGTGTAGTTTCTTTTTCATAAATGATTATTATAAGTTTCTTATATAAGTTGATCTAATATTTTCTTGGCGTATTCCCAGTTATGGCAGTTGCTCTGATAGATCATTTGGCCGCTGTCTGTGATATGGTAATATCGCCGTCGCCCGCCTTGGGTCTCATTACCCCAATATGAGACGATGTGTCCGTTGTTCTCGAGGCGTTTCAAGCTCGAGTACATGGTCGCTTCTTTCAGTTCGTAGAGCTGATTGGCCCGTTCATACACAAGCTTGGTGAGCTCATAGCCATATCGATCGCCACTCCTTAGCAGGCTAAGTATAATGGTATCGGTATGTCCTCTCAGAAGGTCTGATGATAGATTATTGGTCAGCATGAGTGAATTATATATCATATTACTATGTCTGTCAAGGTATATTGCATGCAGGTGTATTGCACGCTTCGATTATTCCTGACCTGAATAT
>CAZQWX010000164.1:0-6088 GCA_964597255.1 uncultured Gammaproteobacteria bacterium
CGAATCCCCCATTTGCCGGAGAAATCAGGGAACGGCCAATTTTAAACGAATATGAATTGGCGAAAAATGAAAAGGGGAAATTAAGGAATAAAACCGAACGCCACATACTTTTTATTGAGAGGGCTTTGAACCTGATTAGACCCGGTGGCCGAATGGCTATCGTTCTCCCGCAGGGAGTTCTTAATAACACTAATATGGAATACATTCGAAATTGGCTTTTTAATAAAGCCCGAATTCTTGCTGTGGTTGGGTTACATGTTAATACTTTCAAACCACATACTGGAACTAAGACTTCGGTGCTCTTCTTGCAGAAATGGGGAGAGAAAGAAAAACCATTAGAAGACTATCCAATATTTATGGCCGTTTCTAAGAAAAGCGGCAAAGATAATGGTGGCGACTATGTTTTCAAGAAAAACGAACAAGGAGAAATAGTTGTTGATTCTAAAGGTACCCCTGCCATCGATCATGATCTTAATGGAATAGCAGACAAGTTTATAGAATTTGCCAGAGAGGAAGGGCTAGGTTTTGCACAATGAAAAACGTCCTTCAGGAATATACCCCGTTTGAACATTCAAACCTGAATTATATAAACGGACTGATAAACTACGCTCGCCAGCAGAAACAAACAAATACTGCAGAGGGGATTTTTTCAGCCTGTGTAATTTATGCCAATCTGGTTGAATATCTAGTCAAAAATCTACTATCAAACCTGAAACAAATGGTTTACCTTGTTTCTTTTTTTCAATTTGGAGGAGTTATGTTTATGAAAAACAATTTCGATAGATTTAATGAATCAACACTTGGAGCTCTCAAAAATGAGCTTAACAATTATGAGTTTCCTGATAAGCCAGACTTCCAAAGAAACCTAGACGAATTCCTTAGATCGCGCAACAGCTTGTTCCATCGATTAATGGATAAGACCACTCAAGAGGAGGTAAATAAGCTTGACAAAGATGTGATTGATATTCAGAACAAAGCGGAAGAGTTGTTGCAAAAATACAATGTCATTACAAATGGCCTAGGTACTTCTTGGACTAAAATTGCTCACCCGCTACCAGTTCCACAAACATGATGGCTAACTCTGTCATTCTGAAATCTCAACTTGAAGGCGCACGTCGTTTAGACGCTGAATATTATCAGCCTGGGTTTTTGCGAGGAAAAGAGCTCCTTATGAACTCTGGAGCTATTCCATTAGAAGATATCGCTAAAATAGCTACTGGACCAGCCTATTCAAGCGAGGAGATAGGGGACAAGCTGGATATAGCATTAGCTAGAATTGGAGATGTCGTAAATAAAATCGAGGTTGAAGATTGGCTCAAGGTTTCGAGAAAAGATTTTGAGAAGTTCAATAGCAGGAAAATAAACAATCTTGATATTCTCCTGTCGATGACTGGAGACCCTCCAGATGTAGGAAAGTGCAACTTAATAATAGTTCCAAACGGAGAACCACTTGCATTTAATCAAAGAGTTGCAAAATTAACTTCTAAAACCCCTTTTTACCTTTTTGCCTTTTTAAGTACCGAAATAGCAAGACAGCAATCGGAGAGAAATGCCCTTGGAATCAGACAGCGAAATCTTGGAATAGACGACCTACGAAATACTTTAGTATTTATTCCCAATTTACAAATAGTACAAGACAACATTGCTAATTTAGTAGAAGCATATTTCGCGGAACTTGAAAATTCCAAGCGTTGTTTTTTGGGGGCGGAGAATTTGCTTCTAGAAGAATTGGGGTTAGCTGATTTCAAAATTTCTGATGATCTTTCCTGGACAAGCAATTTATCAGACGTCAAATTTGCTGACCGTATTGATGCTGACCATTTTCAGCCAAAATATGAAGTGTTGGTTTCTAAACTGCAGGAGAAAGACACTGAACACCTAATAGAAGCAATTGAAAATGTTCCTGCAAGATTCAATACGTTAGCAAAACCAAATGACACATATCGATATGTTGATCTAGGAAATATAAATTCTTCTCTGGGCATTATTGATGGTTATGAAGAGGTTTTGGGGAAAGAAGCACCAAGTAGGGCGAAAAGAGCATTGAAAGCTGGCGACGTCATAGTTTCTAGTGTTGAGGGGTCTCTCGACAAAGTAGCCTTAGTCTCGATAGATCAAGAAGGCTATCTTGCTTCATCTGGATTTTTCCAATTTCGGAGCAAGACGTTGTTGCCTGAAATATTGCTAGTTATAGCAAAGAGTCTGGTCTTGCAAATGCAGCTCAAAAAGTATTGCGCCGGAACAATACTTATGGCTGTCCCTAGTGATGCGCTGGCTAAAATGGTGATTCCGACGATCTCGAAAGATGTTCAGCAAAAGATTGCTGGTCTCGTCCGTCAATCTCACGAAGCGCGGAAGAGATCGAAAGAACTCTTGGAAGAAGCAAAAAGGAAGGTTGAAGAAATGATTGAGAAAGGTGGTGAGGGGCGATGACAAAAAAAAGAGGTGTAGTTATAAATCGTAGGAGCGCGGTCTCTGGAAAATTTGTTAAGAAATCTTATATTACCAAACATAAAAGGACTACAGAAACAGAAAGAAATAGAAAGAAAAAACGGTGAGATGTGCCAAGCCCGGAAGACGTGGTGAAGCTCTGAATGCTAGAATGGAGGGGTGGAGATTAAACTGTATGTGGATCAGAAGCAACTGGCAAAGGACAAGATAGCTTTGTTTGCGGGTGAATATTTAATCTATCTCCAATCCCCCCGCAAAAAAGTTGAAGTTAGCAAGCTCAGCTTGGTTATTTGGCATGTTTTGGGTAGGTGCAGCTTGGTATATCTGAACTTTGTGATTTTCATGATGTTTTTGAGCAAGAAAAGTTTGGGGGAAAGATAGCTCCTTATTGGCCCCTCTGGTAAAATCCGACTATGGCTGTTCCGTCACTTTCAGAAATGTATGGCAGTGGTCCGGATTATCTTGGCAACTTGGCTATTTTTGGAGGCCAAGTGGCTAATGGCAGGATAATAAGTAATGAGGACGGTCCACTCAATTATGGTTATTGGCAAGGGATTGATTGGCAAAATGGGCAGATAGACCCCGCACAAAGGCGATTGGCCTCGGATAATCTGATCCGCCTCGTGGCCGACCGACTGAAAATTCACAGATATTATGACTTACTTGAAGTGGGGTCCGGAACCGGATATGGAACCAGATTAATCCTTGACGCCTATCAACCAAGCACGATCAGTGGAGTTGACCAGTCACCAGATCAGGTGGCCCGAGCAATTAGAACACTGGAACGGCGGGGATGTGGGGACAGGTTGAGTTTTCGCCAGGGCGTTGCAGAAAATCTCAGATTTAATAATAACCAATTCCACGGCGTCTATTCCGTTGAGGTCGCCCAACACTTTTCCTCATTTAGTAACTTTGCCAAAGAAGCCCACCGAGTGTTGCGACAAGGGGGAAGGTTGGCTCTTTGCGCCTTCTGGATGAGCCAGCCCGAAGCGACACCAGAATTAAAAAAACTGCTCCCGACAATCGACAGCGGTGCGGATAACCCCATGTTCATCGGCGAAGCGGCCAAAGACCTGCTTGATGCCGGGTTTAGCCGGATCAATGTCAGGGCAATCGGTAATCAGGTCTGGCGCCCACTGGTCACCTATTGCGAACAGGTGGCCCCGGACCAGGAGTGGTCTAGAAATTGGGTCCTGGCCTATGAACAGGGGTTAATTGATTACTATTTAGTTTCCGGACAAAAAATAAGTTCCGGTTCCACTTAAGATAGCCTTGGCGGAAAAACTGAACATCGGCAGTTGCAAAGGTGAAAATTCTTTGCTAGATTAAAAGTAATATGGCAACAGCGAAGCCAACCAAAGATAACCCCGGGATGATGCTGGTAGCGACCTTCTTTGCCGGCTTGGTAGTGAACGCGATAGTGATCTTCTTAGCTAATCTCTTCTTCCCCTATTGGGTAGTTTTGGGTACCGGAACAATTAATGTGCCGTGGGCAATTGGTCACAGCATGGGTGTCCTGGCACTGATTGGCACGCTGGTGCTGCCGTTCGTCCGGGAATATGAGGCGGACCGAGGAAAGATGCTTTCTTCGAAAGAATGGATGGTTATCTATTTCCTGATTAACCTGGTGGGGCTGTGGGTGATTACCCGATTCCCCGCACAGTTTGGTCTGGGTATCCGGTCATGGATGGTGGTGGTAGTTTTGGCTGTGGTCTTAGATTTGCTCCAAGGCGTGGTCATGATGCAACTGGAAAAACTGCGGAAAACTTCGTAGGACTTCTGGGTAGCTTTCTAGAGTTAGGGACTAGTCAGTAGTTCGAGCTCGTGACCGTTTGTGTTTTATTGAATACCCCCTTATAACATCTTGGGGATTTACCAGTAGAATTTGCTTTCGGTGTACATCGGGGACGCCATTTTGTCCATCTCCAATGGGTATTTCCACACTGGCCTCGTAACTCTTAATTTTTTCTGCCTTTATCTTCTCCAGTATCACTGCTGGGGTTTGGCCTGCCATTTCGGCTGCTTGGTTTATGGTTACAAACTCAAGGTGGCGTTTCATGTCTTGGATATTACTTAATTTTGAAGAAAAAGCAAGCAATGACGGCCCACAGGTAACACCAACCAGCCGTCCCGGGTGGGACGACTGGTGATTACTTCGTGTTGTAGACAAACTTTATTGAGGTTTGGCAACAGACCAGACGCCGCCGACGCCTTGACCGGTGACATCACCGGGTTTGGTGTCTTTGACATAGGTATAAAGCGGCATGCCGTTTAAGGCATATTGGCTTGTGCCATCCGCGCGGGTGATGACCGTTACCCCTGCGGGCAAAGTCACTGCTGGCGAACCAGCGACAGGTCCAAAGGCGGGCCAAATGGCCAGACATTGACCGGAGCACGTGCTCACGCCGGCAGTATCTTTACTGTAGGTATAGAGCGTCATGCCGTTCATGTCGGTCAGAAAGGCTCCCAGCGTTGGGTCGGAAGCCGTTTTGAAAACGCCATTGTCAGTTGCGGCCGGTTGAGTTGGTGTGACAGCAGGTGTTTGTTGATTGGTCTCCGGGGCTACCACTGGCGCCGGTTGGCTGAAATGCTTAACGACTCGATAGCCACCATAAGCTAGAACGGCGACAACAATAATTGCCACCACGACCATGGTAAGTTTCTTTTGATCCATAATATTCACCCCCTTTAGGAACTCTTAATGATCCACCAATTGGCGGAGAGTTTAGAGTTTCTTAAGTCCGTCCGCAGCAAAGCTCGCGGGCATACACGTAGTGCATGACACGAACTGAAGCGTAGGAGGACAACTCCTTCTACCAGAATCAAGAATTTAGAATCGGGTATTTAGAATTTAGAAAATATATTACACCATTTTTGTTGGAGAATTCAGTTCTTTTGCCAGACCTCGTAGCTTGGCGGAAAATGAGCAATGAGGTGGTAGTGAGCTTGGAAAAAGGCCACCACACCGGCAGGTCGATAGGCATTTAACGGGTAGGGTGTAAAGACAACCAGGTCGGGTGGAGTGGCAGAAAACGCCCGGGTATATGTTTGGCCAAGGTAAGCAATATTCCAGGACACTTGATTGACCCAGGGCAAAACGGCCGGGAGTTTGCCGGTCAAGGGGTAAATCAGATCATTGGCGTTGAGCGAGTAGATCGTCGCAGTGGGATAGTTGGTAGTCAGCCAGCGGGTCAGAGTGACGACATTGGTGTCCCAATAGGCTTGATCCTGAGCAAGATGACGGTGAAAAATGACAGTGGCGACAGGCAACACTAACAAAAGAATTAAGAGAAGGGCTGCTGGCCCCAGTTTCTCTCTCCCCCATCCAAGGCCAATGACAAGAATGAAGAATGCCAGCATAGGCTCGAGATGGAAATAGGCAAAGTGGGGAAAAGCAAAAAAGAGGACAGAAACTAGCCAGACAAAAGCCAGGGTGACTTCGGATTTTTTAGTGTGAACCACAGTAAGTGCGGCGATAATTACAAAGAGAAGAACAGCTGATAGCTGTCGCAGACTGGGCAAGACCAAGTCGGGAGTGAGGTTGGGCCCGACCATGGTGGGCAAAACGGCAGGAAACTTGACGGCCCAGAAGAGGAAATCGGAAAAAATATTGAGCCGGAAGAAGACCAAGAGAAAA
>CAZQWX010000165.1:0-15345 GCA_964597255.1 uncultured Gammaproteobacteria bacterium
GTTGGTATTTGTGGTGGCTCAAAAAAACCCAAATGAGTCAGAAACTAATCCGGACAATCTTTATGAAATTGGTACCATCTGTCAAATTAAGCACCTCTTCCAAAGTGAATCGGAAGTAAATGTTTTAGTGGTAGGTATGGCCCGGGCTAAAGTGGTGCGCTACCAATCGTTGAATGACTTCCTGGTGGCTGAAGTCGAAGAAGTCCCTGATCAGCTCAATGTGGAAGACCCCGAGCTCCATGCTCTGAGTGCCCATATTACTATGGAATTTCAAAATGCCATCAGGATGGGCCGCGGCTTTGACTTCTTTGTCTTGATGAAGATTACTAATGGCTTGGGCCCGGCGGAACTCGCCAATCAAATGTCTCTGATTCTTGATTGGGATGCCACCGAGAAACAAAAAGTGTTGGAAGAGGTCGATGTTAAGGCCCGACTGAAAAAAGTTGCCGAGCAACTAGCCAAAGAGATCAAGATCATTGAGTTGGAGCGCAAGATGATTACTCAAAGTCAGGCCAAACTGGAGAAAAATGCCAAGGAAAGCTTCTTGCGAGAGCGCAAAAAGGTAATCGAACAAGAACTAGGGGAAATTGATGAGGATGATAATGACATCAAAGAATTGCGCACCCGAGCTCAGAAAGCCGGCATGCCGGAAGATGTTCTGACCAAAACTCTCAAGGAAATAAAACGCTTGGAGCAAATGAACAGCATGAATCCTGAGGCGGGCTACATTCGGTCCTATGTCGAATGGCTCTTGGATGTTCCCTGGAAAGCCATTGTTGACGGGAATGCTGATATTGTCAAGGCCGAAAAGATTCTCAACGAAGACCACTATGGTCTGGACAAGGTCAAAGAGCGGATTGTGGAGTATCTGGCAGTTCTCAAACTCAAGCAAAATGACTCCAGTACCTCTTTTGAAAAAACTAGCCAAGTTGGCGATCAAGATGGCTCTAAAAATAATGACAAAGATGATGACGAGAAAGAGAAAACATCTCCTAATCTGCCTAATGCCGGCGGTAAGAAGAAAAAAACAGCTACCCCGACCATTCTTTGTTTTGTCGGTCCACCCGGAGTGGGAAAGACCAGTATCGGTAAGTCTATTGCCCGTGCCTTAGGCCGCAAGTTTGTCCGAGTATCATTAGGTGGGATTCGAGATGAAGCTGAAATTCGGGGTCACCGGCGGACTTATGTCGGTGCCATGCCGGGCCGAATTATTCAGGGCATTAAGCAAGCGGGAGCCAAGAATCCAGTATTTATGTTGGATGAGATCGACAAAATTGGCGCTGATTTTCGGGGTGACCCATCAGCTGCTTTACTAGAAGCTCTGGATCCAGAGCAAAACAACGCTTTCTCCGACCACTATCTTGAGGTACCATATGATTTATCCGAGGTAATCTTTATTACTACTGCCAACATTCTGGAAACCATTCCACCAGCCCTCTTGGATAGACTAGAAATCATTCATTTCCCCGGTTATACCACCGACGAGAAGTTTCACATTGCTCAGAAATACCTGGTTCCCAAACAGACAGAAGTTAATGGCTTGACAGCTGACAAAGCGGAAATCGATGAGTTGGCTCTGCGGACGATCATTTCCCGATATACTATGGAAGCCGGCGTGCGTAACCTGGAGCGGGAAATTGCCACGGTTTTTAGAAAAATTGCCAAGACCATTGCCGAAGGCAAAGCCAAACATAAGGTTATCGTCGCCAAAAATGATCTCCATAAATACCTTGGACCTTACAAATTCACTTCCACTATCGCCGAGCGCAAGGATGAGGTTGGTCTGTCTACTGGTCTCTTTTGGACCGCTGCCGGTGGGGGAATTCTCTTGATTGAGGTTGCGGTCATGCCCGGGAAAGGCAATCTTCTAATCACCGGCCAACTTGGTGATGTCATGCAGGAATCAGCCAAAGCGGCTCTGTCCTATGTCCGCAGTCACTATAAAGAATTGGGCCTTGAAGAAAAGCTGTTCCAAAAGATTGATATTCATGTACATATCCCGGAAGGTGCCATTCCTAAAGATGGACCATCAGCTGGTATTGCCTTGACCACTGCCCTGGCTTCTGCTCTAACTAAAATTCCGGTTAAGAAATATGTCGGCATGACCGGGGAAGTGACTCTTCGGGGTCGAGTTCTGGAAATCGGCGGACTTAAGGAGAAAGTCATCGGAGCTCACCTGGCCGGACTTAAAACACTTATTATTCCTAAAGAAAACAAAAAAGACCTGGAAGATATTCCCAAATATATTCTTAAAGACCTGGAGTTCAAATATGTTACTAGTATGGATGAAGTTTTGGCTATTGCCTTAGTTTCCCAGCCAAGGCCAAAAATGGCTGTTCCGACAGGAAAGAAGGCTATGTCTCACTTGTTTGCCACCACTTCAGATCGCGGCGAAGTCTCCTAGTTGGGTTCTATTTCTGGAGCGCATCGAAATCTGAAAGAATGTCCGCAGCGTGAGTTAGAGGATTAACACCTTTATATTCTTTGGCAATTTCTCCCTTTGGATCAATCAAATAAGAATTGCGCAATGTGCCCTCAAATTTTTTTCCCATAAAACTTTTCGTTCCCCACGAACCAAAAGTCTCAATTACCTGATGTCCCGGATCTGACAGTAAGGTAAAGTTAAGGTTATATTTCTGGGAAAATTTCAGGTGCGAAGCGACGCTGTCTTTGGACACGCCAATCACCGCAATTTCTCTCTTGGCAAATTCATGGATATCATCCCGAAAGTTGCAAGCTTCCTTGGTACAACCAGGCGTGTCGTCTTTAGGGTAGAAGTAAATCAGCAACCAGTGGCCAGAATAATTGCTCTTTTGCCAAATTTTTCCATTCTGGTCAGGTAGTTTAAAATCTGGAGCAGTCATGGATAAGATTATACACCAGGTAATTATTCTTGAAAGTGCAAATACTTCGCTATCTGCAGCGCAGGATGAACAGGCTCCAAGAAGAGAATCCGAGCTAAAGATACCTCGGCAACTTGTTTACCCTGTAAGGGTTGCGAGAGGTCTCATTTTGTAAAACTAAGAATGAACTGTTTAATTCTTGGATCAACGTCGGAAGTAAATTTATTCAAAACTTCTTCCGCCTTAATCCAGGCCACATCCTTGATTTCTTCTGTCTCATAAATATGTGGTTCTTGACTTCTATCCTTTGGTTCACAATGAAAGTATGCCAACTCCACAAAAGTATTTGGATGTTTTCTCTCTAATATCTTACTTTTAATCACCACATTAATTCCGGTCTCTCCTTTGACCTCTCGGACACATGCTTCTTCTTCTGTTTCGTTACCTTCTGGCACTCCACCTGGAAATGCCCAAGTTAATTTTAGGTGAGGGTCTGCCCTATTAATGAGCAAAAAACTGCCAGCCCTTTCAATTAGTGCCAGGGCAACCTTTTTATGAGAAGCGTCAGTCATTTATTTCTTATACAGCACTAATTCTTCTGGTAGTCTGATCAGTCCGGTACCTCGTTGTTTTTGGTCAATGTAATGAGCAATAAGGCCAATCGTCCGAGCCAGGACAAAAAAGCCATCGATACCCTCCAGGGGGAAATCTAAATCGACCAATACCGCTCCGATTGCTCCATCAATATTCAAAATCAACTTCTCATTTTTCTTTAGCATTTCTTGTTCCAGTTTCAAGGCAAAATCTACATGGGGAGTTTTCTTTAAGTTGTTCTGAACAAACTTCACCAACTCAACAACCCGTAAGTCAGGATGTGATTTAGAATAGACTTTGTGGCCAATACCCGGGAAGGTGTGTTTTCCCTGACTTTTCATCCAGTCATTAAATTCAGGAATGTCTAAATTATTTTCCACCGCATAATGGAAACTGTTCGCGGCTAGGCCAGCGGCTCCGCCGAATCGTGGTCCGATCATTTGCACCCCGGCAGCCACGGATTGAGGTAGATATAATCCCGCCGAAGCAGCCAGAATCGTTGTATAAGCCCCAGCCACCGATGGGCCATGATCAGCGGTGAGAATAATAATTCTCCTGGCAATTTCCTTCTGAATATCGCTGGGCATCTTCCCAGTCCACAACAGCCAGACCACTTCCTCAATGGCTTTACCGTCACTGATTAACTTGGTCACCGAAACACCACGATATTCCGTCTCTTCACCGCGCTCGTCCGTGACTGAGGTCACTACCATTGGTTCTACTGACTTTGGTAAGTCTTTCATCTAGCTAATTTTCCAATACTAACATCATAAATTTTTTGGTCATCACCGAACTTAGCTGTCATAAAGACTGTCTCTTTTCCGTTGACTATATCATCAAAGGTATAGACTAAATCATCAATTAGGTTATACTCGCTATTCAGAACCTTGTCTTTTTGCAACCAAATTAGCTCGCCATCCTCTGTTTTATTTCCCTTAGGGATTTTTTTATTTGGTACTCTGATCCTGAAAAAACACATCACCCAATCCTCTTGGTATCCGCCCTCAAGTTTAACTATTGCTGATAATTGCACATCTTTAGCGGCTACCTTATATCCTGTTTCCTCATGAGTCTCTCTAATAGCTGCTGCCAAAAAATCCTCACCTGGTTCCAGTCTCCCGCCCACACCGTTTAGCTTCCCTGGATCAACTCTCTTATGTGTATCTCTTTTTAAAAACAGATAGTCATTGACATGATACAAAAAAAGTGTCACCGAAGTTTGTACTTGGCGTATGTATCTCTTCTCCTCATCCATAAGTGTTTTCAGAAAGTTCCTTTAACCGTTCTCCCAACATCTCAAATTCTACCACTTCTGCCCCAGCTTCCCTAAGGGCAGTAATTTTGTATTTAGTACTGCCAAAACCTGATTCTTCCTGCTTGGCACCGGCATGGCCGAACTTCTGGCCCTTTGGCATAATCTCCAGAAATTTTCCAGAGATGACACAGATGACCTTAAAATCTGGTTTTTTCTTTCTAATGCCGACAATTGTTTTCGCTGCTCTTTCCTCAAGATCGCCGCCAACTTCGCCAGCCATAACCACCACTTTGGTCTGTGAGTCGAGAGCAAACTTTTCTAACCAATAAGTATAATCAGTTGCCGGGAAAGTATCTCCGCCAATTTGCACCACTGCCGAAATTCCCGAAGTGTTTTGTGACACCACCCAGGAGAGTTCGCCGGAAATTGTCCCAGACTTTGTAATAATCCCTACACCGCCAGGTCGATCAAAATGACAGAGATTAAGGTTCTTCCAGTCGCCACCAATTTCACCAATTCTTCCCTGACCGGGGGTTAGAACTCCGAGAGATGATGGTCCGATAATGCTCACCTGGTATTTTTTGGCCAAGTAAACGATTTCTCGGCCATCTTTTTCTGGGACGTCCTCAGCCAAGATAACGATGGTTTTAATTTGTGACCATTGCACCACTTCTTTGACCCAATCCAAAACATGTTTAGCATTGAAGTGAATACTAACCGAATTTACCATGGAGTCATACTCTATGCTCTCCTGGATGGTGTTGAAAATCGGCAGGTCATACCAGTCACGACCGGAGTTAACCAGGACATAATGATTTTCTGCTTGCGGATTAATGAATGAAGAAACAGAAAGTTTTTGCCCGATCAAATAATCAAACTCACCGATCTTTTGCGCTGCCTTTCTGGCTGAATCACCACCGATTAAAACAGTTCTGAACTTATCAAACATATAATTTTTTTACTATGTCGGTCATTGATGTTTCTCGACCAAAGACACGAATGTTATATCCCGATTTTCTGGCAAATTCCGTCATAAGTTGGATACCTTCATCCTCTCCAGGACCACATCGCCGGACAACAATATTAATTTTTCCAGCATTAGGCGATTGCCTCAGGCCCTCAATAATTGCCCTGATGTTTTCGTTGACCGGGGTGAAGTTGGCAATACCACTGCCAATTACCAGATTTTCTATCCCAGGAATGGCACAGACCTGGCGGGTTAATTCCGTCACTGCAAAATTTGGTGGGTTGCCTGAAAACTCAGCATAATTCGCCAACTTTTTACCATTATTGATAATTGCATCGGCAAAAAACAAGGCTGCCCCACCCCCCCCAGCCATCAAGGCTGTGTCGCCACCACCGGGCACTTCCACCAGCTTTATCGATCCTCTGATGCCCCCATCTGTTTCCGCCACTTTTTGTTCGCGCATCGACAGTTTTTTCTGTTCCGGAATTAGGTCAGCCCAATCAGGATGGCGAAATGCTGCCGTCTCATCAACCACTAAAACTATTCCCAATGGCAAGAGTTTTCCTTGTTTACCCTGAGCGAATGCGTAGGGAGTCAGAGTGAAGGGATTAATCTCCAGATAAGTCGCATCTTCGTTTTGGAAGAAGGCCACTAATTTCTCTACCCAGTCTTGTGTTGAGCTATCTTCAATTAAACCAGCAAGAACTTTGGTAACTTGTAACTTTTCTTTGAGCAATTCCTCTTCGGGTATTAAAACTTTCTTTACCGACGCCCAATTATTTTCAATCTCAATGCCTCCTAGGTCAGAATAGTACACCTCAATACCTTCTCTAATCGCCTTGAGGGCCAGGAAATATTCTCTGTCGTGGTCAACAAATTCTTCGACCAAAACAGAGTAGAAATCAAACTCTTCATTCTTTGACAGTATCTCGGCAGTTGTCGTCTTGAGATTTTCTCTGTTTGCTACTGCTACCAAACCTGTCTTCTTTTTACCGCCAACTGCCAGATTCGCTTTAACCACATATTTTTTGGCTGGAAATACTTTTGCCACATCTGCTTGTTTTGAAACAATACAATAGGCCGGAAGAGAAAAACCGTATTTTGCCAACAAAACTAACGCTGATACTTCAGGTAATTTCATGGAGTCCTGCTATTATATATGTGTTCTATGGTTAGATGGAAGATTTACTTACCTTTTCTTGTTTGTTTCCTCCTGGGCCTTGGGAGTGTTCTGGCAGTCGGAAAATACCTGGGAAATCTACAAACGCAATCCACCAGCCCGCTACAGGCAATTTCGCCAATATTCAAGCCCCAACAGGAAGTGATTGGTTTTTTACCCTATTGGTTGATTGACAAGGCCGACAAAAATTATGACCAGTATCTCACTACTCTAACTTATTTTGGTCTCACAGCCGGCCCAGACGGAGCCATCGTCAAACTATCTCAGCCTGGCCAAGAAGAACCTGGCTGGTATGCTTTGGAGTCGGGGAAACTGGATACTGCCTTTTCAAACTATAAGAAGGATAATATCAAGCTCTCGTTAGCCGTTTTTTCCGGCGACCAATCGGCCATCGATGATCTAATAAGCGATCCGGCCTCACATGCGGCAACCATGATGGGCCAAGTAACTCCAATCATGCACCAGTACGGCTTTACTGATCTCAATCTTGATGTCGAAAGCGTCATAGCCGCCTCTGACTCCGCCCGGCAAAACTTTACCACCTTCGTCCGGATGGTAAAAAACTCTCTTGATCAACAACACCTGGGTACTTTGACTGTCGATGTCAGCCCAACAGATTTAATTGAAAAGCGGTTGATTAATCCGACTGATGTGGCTGCCGTCGCCGATCGGATAGTTTTGATGACTTACGACTATCATTTTGCCGGCTCGGCCGTGACTGGGCCGGTTGCCCCAATAGGTGGGGCGGGGATTGATGCCGAATATGACACCGAAACCGCCGTCCAACAAGCTTTAAAAGTTATTTCTCCAGAAAAAATTGTTCTCGGAGTGCCGCTCTATGGCTATGAATGGGAAACAGTGGGGACCAGCCCACGGTCAGCAGTCATCGCGACCACCGGGCAAACCGCAAGTAACCGCCGCATGGAAGACTTTCTTGCTACCTGTGCCACCTGTAGTGCCAACATCGACACAGAAGCAGTGGAGCCTTATATTATCTATCATGATCAGGGTACCGGGACGTTTCATCAAATTTTCTATCCTAACTCGACGGCCACCGTTGCGAAAATTGGCTTAGCCAATAAATATCAAATCGGCGGTTTGGCATTGTGGGCTTTGGGCTATGACGGGACAACGATTCTTAATCCTCTGGCACAGTACAAACAATCGATCCAGCCCTAATAAACTACTTCCTGGCGATTGTCATCGTCGAAGGTATACTTCACCCCGATTACCAAGTTTAAAACGTGACTGATATATTGATTGTCATTAAAAGCCAAAGTCAGCGGACTGGTTTTGGACAAGACCGTAACCAAGTGTGTTTTTTGATCAACTGCTACAGTTGCCGAACCGCTGGCAAGGGTAACGAGTAAATGCAAACCTCGAATTGAGAAAGGCGAAGACCCAGTGTTTTGGTATACCCCTGACCCAGAAGCTTGATTAAAAACAAAATCCACCGGCAGAGTCTGAATCACATCAATTCCTGACTTTAATCCAAGCGTTACCGAACCAAAACTGGGGAAATTAACACTAATACTTCCATCGTCTCCGGTGACCAAACTCTCACCTTGTTGAATTGGTACGATACCAGTTAATCTTGCCGGTTCAGTAGCCGTTCGCGATTGGAAGTTCACCGTTCCGGAATAAGTGGCAATTTCTCCCCGGATGGCATCCTTGGGAGCCTGGTCGATGGAGAAGTTTGTTTGTGCTACCTGGGAGCGCACTTCCATAATCCGCACCGGATTGCCCTTACGCAGCAGAAAATAACTCAGAGCAACCAGCCCACCAGCTGCAAAGCAGCCAATAAGAAGAAGAATTTTCTTCACTACCAAATTATACTCTATGGTCCGGTGGCAATGGAGCCAATTTTGAACTGACCAGCGGCATCTTTAATAATGGTCAGCCATCTGGTGTCTTCACCGCTAGCAGTTGTAAACGTCACCTGGTAAACATCAGCACCGGCAGTTAACTCTGGATTAGTAAACGGTTTGACCTCTTCGACTGTCACCTGGCCCCAACTGGCAAATTGCACGCCCCACGCCTGTCTTGCTGAGTCATTTGGTACCAATTTTGAATCAAGCATTGCCACCGCGTCCGGAATTTGCTTTGCGTTGATTAACGAAAAAAAGATCCGAACAAAGCTCTCTTCGGTTAACGGCGGTACCGCAGACGAACTGGCTTGGGTTGTTGTTTCTTGTTGTGACTCCTGTCCTTCTGCCGGAGTTTTTGCAGTCCCGCATGGAGTATTGGGGATTTGTGCACTGGGATTTCCGTGTTTCACCCATTGATTACCCTGGCACAACCAGGTGTCTTCATTTCCGCCGACGATTAACCTCAAGACCAAGGCACTTACTGCTATTACCGCCACCGTTGTCACTGCTACCAGGATAATTTTTACAGTGCTAGTCATACTTTCTCCGGCCAAATTGCTCCCTTTTTCTTCACGGCACTGTCGCCGACATTAAATTTGTCGTAAAACGGTTTGCCAACACCTAACGTTTTCGTACCAATATTGGTGTCAAAGACCAAAGAGTAAACATCTTCACGTCTTTCCCCTGGCCCGTCATAAGTGGGGTCATCTCTGATCATGTGTTTCTTATCAACCAACTTTCCCGTCCATTCACTGGCCTTCTGTTTGGAGATTAGTTTATAAATGATGATGCCCACTACCGCCGCTGGCAAAACAAAGAAGATCAGGAGGAAGATAATACCAAAGAGTTGCACTTTAAATTCACCTCCTGAATTTTATATTAAGGCCACCTGATGTAAAATGCAAGAGATGCTGGGTATACCCTTAAATCGTTATTTTCTTATTGGGCTTTTGTTATTTGTTATTGGTCTTATTCTCAGCGTCTTGATGATTGGTATTCCAGTCATGATGTTCGGTTGGTTTTTGATGATGTTTGGCTTTTTTCTGTGGCTAATCGACCTGATACCTGGAGGAAGGAAGTTAGCCCAGAGAGTTAAAAACTATCTGATTAACTATTACGGCAGCTACTTTCACAAAAGATGACACCTACATTTTCAGTAACTCCAGCACTTTATATAGCACCACCCCTGGCCAAAAGATCGCCTTGACCAGTCCAATTACCCCAGCCAGAAATGTCGTGGCATGTTGGAGGAAATAGACCGCTGCTCCCAGAACCCCAATCCCATAAATTGCCCCTGATCCGGCATGATTTTTCATAATCTCACCCCTAATTAGTATCCTGTCTTAGGTTTTTTCTGTCAATACAAGCCTTGACTTATACCAACATTACTCTCTAATAGAAGAGCGTTCACGCTTTTCTGAAAAGTGGTCATTGGTTGATAAATCGTACATATTTTTTGGCAATCATATTGTGATTTGAAAAAGAAAAAGTCAAAGGAGCAACTACAATGGTTTAAATAATACCCGGATCCGAGAAGGAGAACAATTAGATAGATAATGCCTACCCCAAGAAGCGCAACGGCAATCCTAGCCATAAAATAATTTTACGCCTTTTCTTTGATTGGACGGAGTTTATCGCACCATGCCGATAGTGGCATCCATTTGGACCAACATATCCGAAGAGGGATTTTGGGGGACTACATAAGAGATATAACCATAATCAGTGGGCATAGCATAGGTGTTGCCACTTTTTTGCTGACAGAACAGATAAGTCAGCGTTGCCCCGGTTGGTTCACCCGGCTGGGTAGCCCGGCGGAATTGCCGGTTGGTGTCTGGGAAACCCGGGATATCTGTTGGTTGGTTAAATGGGGATGCCATTTGAACTGGCTGATCTCCTGGATAGGTGCACGTCCCGCCGCCACCAGGAGCTTGAGAAATAACAATTTGATAGTTGCCATTGGCAATCGTCACTTTAAATCCGGTACCCACTGTTTCTTTTTTCTCTGTCCAGCCGGTCATCAGATAGGTGGTAAACCCAACAAATGGCGCCGTGCCGACAAATGTGTCTCCTTTGGTCCAAACTGATGGTGTGGGCTGGAAGACTGTCGGTGTTGGTGAAGCCACTGGCGTTTCTGTCACTGGTTGCGCAGCAGGTGTTGTTGGCGCCGTTGCCGCCGGTTGGGGAGCGACTGGTGCAGTTTGTGAACTATTCATTTTGCTACCAAGATATATCCCTCCTGCCACCAAGCCTCCGGCCACAATCAACACCAAAACAATTTTGCCAATGGTCGAGAAAACTTTGTCCGATCCCTTCGCAGGGCCAGGCGTAACTGGGGGGTTAGCTACTGGAGCATTAGGCTGTAGAGGGTTTGTTGCCGGTCCTTGATTTTCCATTGCTATTCATGGTGTCATCTCACATTATGAAAGTCAAGTGAGTGTATGGTTTGTGATCAGCTGGGCGGAAAAGTAATTTCGTCAGCTTTATAGTATTTGTGTAGGATTGATAACCGGCTTACAACATGCGATGCACTCCAAAAAGCCTCGAGAAAAGTAAAGACATGAAAAAAAGTTTGCAGATCGCCTGTGGAGATAGCCGCACCGGCACCAACAGATATTGAAAGGATAAGAGCCAAACGTTGCTCATCAAATAATCGTCTGTCGAAGTTACAGTTATGACTATTTTCGCCAACCGACCAGATGCGATCATGGCTACCAAGCATGCTAAGCTGATATTACCACTGATAATTAACTTTGTACAAAAGTCGACATCCCAAGGAAATCTTGAGAAGACCAATTCATAGCTTAAATTTTTCTGTTATTTATTGTCTGATCCAAACCAAGTCTCAATGGCTTTCTTGATGCCTACTGCCACGGCCCAGCCAGTAATTATGGCCGATCTGATTGTTTCCTTTTCCATGATTCCCAGTCCTAAAACACCCAATACCACACCAATTAGCAGGCCCTTATGTTTGGCTGCCCTCTCGGTGATCTCAGAAATGCGCCCGGACTTATTGTTTTCTTTCAATTTCTATTTGGGCAGAAGAGTGGTTAATTAGTTTTTTCTACCAATTTTTTCAATGGGCCGAGATAATAAGTTTTCCAGCCATCAGTAATATCTTTAACATCAGAGTCGGGAACACCTTCATGAAGCAAATCTAACTGCGTTATACTACCAACCTTTGTTAGGGTAAACGTAACCTTCAATGGTTTTGGCCAATCACCACTAAACCAGTCCTGGACCAGTTTTTTGTTCGACACAACCTCAATATTCTTTCCATTAATATCTCCGCCCCACAGCGAAAATTCTGTTCCGGCATTATCATCCATCTTTGCTGGCCCGCCACCCCATTGATCAATCACCCTCGGATCCACTAATGCTTTCCAAACCTCAGCCACCGGAGCATTTATTTTGTATGTTTGTTTTATTTTTTTCATAATTGTCTGATTGGGGTGATCTATAATATTTCAATTAACCAGCCAACTCAACTATGAATTTTGTAACTTCACTTTGAACTTCCTGAAAATCTTTTGGATCATCATAGTGATGATTCGCACCTTTAACGGTATGGAGCCTACAATTTGGGATTAGTTTCGAGATTTTGACGCTTTGTTCATATGGTACAGTTTCATCAGCATCGCCATGGACAATTAAAGTCGGCGCTTTTATTTCTGGGGCATATTTGTAGCCATCGGCATTTTTGAAATCTTTAACAAAAGAGTAATTTAGTTTAGATTTTTTTCCGTCACCGCTGATGTAATATGTATAGCCTTTAGATCTCCAATCAGCAATGTCACTCTCATTTTTGCCAGATACACCTTTGTCTAAGTAACTCGAAACTGGAGACTTGAGAGCAAGTGCAAATAACTTGGGAGTTTTGGATGCGGCAATAATACTCGCATTTCCGCCAAAACTTGAACCGAACAAGCCGATTTTTCTGTAGCCAAGTGATTTAACAAATTTAATTGCCTGAATGATGTCATCGACTGCCTCGGTAATAGTTATATCCTGAAATTTCCCCTGACTTTCCCCATGTCCAAAGAAGTCAAAGCGGAAGGTTGAAATGCCATGTCTAGCAAGATTCTCAGACAGATTTAGATACGTACTACTTTGCTTACTTGAACTGAATCCGTGTGCCAAAACCACGATAGGTCTTGTGTCAAGACCGGTGGGGTTATTAATAATTCCACAAAGTTTATAACCTTTCGAATCTTTGAAAAAAACTTTCTTTTCCATACCACTAAATCTAATAGTTATTATCCCAGTACGATAATTGCTAGCAGAGATAATATCAGTAACCATCCGAAGCCCATTAAAAGAACAAGAGCTTTTCTAAAATACTTTTCATTTGTCTTAAACCATATCATTCCCTCATCATTAAATGCGACTTTTCTTTCTTCATTTATGAGCCAAAGTAGTAATGGAACCTCTGTTAGCAATGTAAGGACAGTGATGAAAAATAATATTTTTGAGAGTAAAGTTAGGGGATTTTTCAATAAAGCTGCAAAAATTGAAAGAGAAGCAACTTCTAGCCCTGCAATCGTCCCAAATATACTATATTGAGCCAACATTACTGAACGCCAATCTCCTTTGTCCCAAGGGTCAACCATAATAAAGTGTATCTATGTATCCTCGTATTCGAGCAAAGCTTATTGTTCCGAGGCTTGGATTCGGACCAAGATGAATAGATTCAGAGTCTACTATCCTACCGTTAGATGACCTCGGATTATGTTTAGGAATGAGCTAATTCTAACATAAACCATTTGAACAGCCGAACCTGTGTGTTATTATTAGTCTATGAAAGTCGCCATCATGTCTGACTCCCACGACAATTGGGATAATCTTGCCAAGGCAATAGCCATGGCCAACCAAGAGGCCTGCGAACTTCTTCTTTTTGCCGGTGATTTGATTTCGCCGCCTGGTGTGCCCATCTTAGAAAAGTTTAACGGTCAAGTAAAGTTTGTCTGGGGTAACAACGAGGGCGAGAAGCTCAATCTCACTAGAAAAATGGATAGTTCTAAGAAAATCAAACTTTGTGGCGACATCTTTGAGGGTGAGATTGATGGGGTGAAAGTATTTATGAATCACTATCAGCGAATTGTCGAATTGGCTGCCAAGTCCGGTGAATTTGATTTTTGTGTCTATGGTGATACTCACGATTATGCCAGTGAAAAAGTCGGTCATTGTTTGCTACTTAACACTGGGAGCATCAAGGGAAGCAGCGAAAATGGGGCGAGCTTTGTTGTCTTTGATACCACGTCCAAAGAACTCCAAAAGCTTCTAATAGAATAATATTCTCGAAGTCAGTGCAATTTCGAAGTGACGTCGGTGAAGCTGTAGAGATTGTCGATGTCCGCAAAAATAATGTTCTTGTCTGGGAGCAAGGGCAGTTTGGTGCCAAAATAGGCATTGAGAATGACCCGGAAGGAATTCACTGGGGTAATTGACGGATAGAGCTGCGCTGTTTTATCTTTGCCGGGGAGATAATACATTAGTGTAATGGGAAATTTCAACTTGAGCAAATCGATACTGGCGATTTTCCAGTTGTCAGCTGGAACCACCCGATCTTTCAGAAATGGTGCACCTTCATCAGTTTGAATCAGAATCACCGGCGGCCGGCGCGACATACTGATAATCTGATTGATAGCTATTTCCAATTTCTGATTAATACAACTAGCTTGGTTGGCATAATTTTGGTCTTGCGTAAATTTTGCTCTGTCAGAAGCTGTTAGGGTGTTACAATTGGCATCCAAGACATACGGGTCATGGGGAGCAATCACATGAAGAAACACAAACTTTGGCCATGGCAAACTAATAACATCCGGAAGCTTTTGAAATTGATATAGGATCCGACGGCGTTTATCTTTGTTTGACTGAGTGATCACTGATTCCGGCGAGATACGATTAAGAATCGGCCGCAGAGCCGTTTCTTCCAAAATGTCATAGGTAAATTCGTCCACATCCAGGGTGTTTTCATTTTCCAAAACAAAGTTGGCATCGGCATAGGGGTTCATGGCTGTTGGTTCCCACCACGAGCCCATTTGATAATAACTATAACCGAAAGTCCGCAAGAATTTCATGACATTGTTGTTATCAATTAAGGGCTCGACCACCGTCTGATCCGAGGAGTGTTTATATTTTGATAAGTAGTCTAGGTATTCCATATTTAACGAAGAAGCAACAGACAAGAAAGATTTTGGATAGTTGGACGAACTTTCCGTGGCGACATAAAAACCCTTGTCAGCAAGAAATTTTTGAAATTGGCTGCTGTCCAGGCCGAAATCCTGCTGCATAATTGGGAAAGAGGAATAATCTTCGGGAACAATGTAATAAATATCCGGCAGATTACTTCGTTTAATATTGGCAGCTGCCGTTGGCAAAGGCATCGGGCTTTGTGCCTGGCCGTCCCCCTGTCGGCCAATCTCAAAATAGGTGATTCGGCCAAATTGGACTGCCAACAGAATGATGGTAATGGTAAACAAAAATTGACTAACTACCCGAAAATGATCTCTTACCAGTCTGAGGAGAAGTAAGAATATTATTATAACGGCGAAGGAAATTATATAAGCTAGAGAATCCGGACCAAAAGTTTTTGATCCGATGGTTATCGATGATGTTTCTACTTGCGCATAAACAATCCC